>URPT01000069.1 GCA_900549845.1 uncultured Veillonella sp.
TCCATTTGTATGAGGGTAAGTCGTTTTTTCATGGTAAATCCTCTGTGTATTAAAATAGTATAGTTTACGTTATATAGTATATAATTAGAATATTAAAGCATTATTGAGAGTATTACAATATGACAATGGTTACAGTTGAAATACTCTTTTTCAGTAGAAATGGATAGAATGGATTTAGATAACACTAGATGTACAGGCTATCATTGCCATAGGTGTTCCAGATGAGCCTATGTATCCTAGACCTAGAAAATCAATTGATGAGGTACTAGTAAAGCGTTAGTTTTTTTACTAATCTTCATAGAAATGTTATAATATTCTGTATATAATTGTGTTCTAATAGAGGAGGACCTATGAAACGGATTCCATTGGTAACACTATTAGTTGTCGCATTGGCTGTGGTTTTAGCAGGATGTGGATTGCTTTCACAAAAAACGGAACCACCTAGTCCAACGGCGCCTGTAAAAGAAGTCAAAATGGTACATCCATCGGGCATTCCTGTTCTTATGTATCATAAAATTGGCGATGATAAGGATAACGATGCAGTTATTCGTGAGGATCTATTCAGAGAACAAATGAAGTTCCTCAAAGACAATGGGTATAATCCATTAACGATGGACCAACTATATGATTATGTCGTAAATGGTGCAGCAGTGCCTGAAAAACCTGTTGTATTAACCTTTGATGACGGTTATGCAGATACGTATTCTATCGTATATCCAATTATGAAAGAATATGGTTTTGCAGCCACTGTGTTTATCAATCCTGGCGATGTAGGTACACGGTTAACTTGGGATCAAATTCGTGAAATGCATAAAAATGGTATCACCATTTCCAATCATGGATTCCAACATATCGAAATGGGCCAATTGTCTGAAGCTAAACAAATAGAAAATATTACAAAGGCTCAAGAAGCCCTTGCAAAAGAAGTGGGCATCAAGGATAATCCTTGGTTCTGCTATCCTTATGGAGATAAAAATGAATTCACCGATGCTGCCACTAAAAAAGCAGGTATCAAAATGAGCATGGCCATGAAATCTGGCTGGGCCCATACCGGTGATAATCCATATAACATATTGCGTGTTTGGGTTGGTAATGCTGTTGATATCAAACATTTTGAAGAACGCATTAGTACCGAACATTTCACTGATTTATAAGGAGAAATACATTGTTCAAAAAGAATTGGGTAAAGTTCATCATCATGGTGTTCTTATTTACCGTTGTAACCTCACCATTCGTGGTGCTCTTTGGACCATTTAATAATGTAAAGCGTGCCGTTATTGGTGCCATATTGCAATCTCGCCATCCTCATTACATTACATGGCTTTTCAGTGAAGATGAATTGCAATCTATTTTGGGTACAGTTGGCGTTGTTAAAAGTCAAGATTTGTTCAAGTTTAATGCTCGTGAAGATAAGAGCTTAAACCTTGAAAAAATTCAGTCTGCTCGTTATGTAGGCTATATTCTTGAAATTCCAGATCCTCGTCGTATTGAAGTCGGTACAGCTGCGAATATTCAAGAAAAAGGCGATACTACAAGTAATATTGCGAAGATGAATAATGCGGTAGCTGCTATCAATGGCGGCGGTTTCCATGATCCAAATGGTACTGGTACAGGCCGTTTGCCTTATGGCTTTATCTTGCATGATGGTGAATATGTTATCGGTAAAGATGTAGGACCTGAAGAAGCAGTAGACTTCGTAGGTTTCTCTAAATCTGGTAACCTTATTGCAGGTAACTACGATAAAACACAACTTAGTGATATGAAAGCCATGGAAGGTATTACTTTTGGCCCACCTCTTATCGTAGATGGTAAGAAGATGATTACCGAAGGCGATGGCGGTTGGGGCGTAGGTCCACGTACTGCTATCGGTCAAAAGAAAGATGGTACAGTACTATTCCTCGTAATCGATGGTCGTCAACCAGGTTATTCTCTTGGCGCTACATTACGTGACGTACAAGATATTCTCTATGAAAAAGGTTGCTACATTGCAGCGAATTTAGATGGTGGTTCTAGTTCTACACTATACCTCAATGGTAAAGTAGTAAACAAACCAGCCGATTTGTTAGGGGAACGCATGATCCCAACGGCGTTTATCGTGAAATAGGAGGACACATGAAACCTTTTACGCGTGTACTGAGCGCCTTTGCGGTAGGTATTCTTCTGCAAGGTGGGGTGTACCTATACCTTGATCAATATATGTTTGCTCCGACTACAGATTTTAATGTAGCCGGTGCGTCTAAGGATGATACTAAAAACTTCCCTGATGTGAAGGAAGGCACTAAATATGTGTCCTATGACCGTCAATTTATGGCCGTTGTTACAGAAAACTCTTTGAAAATTTACAAGGCTAATGAAAGTAAGCCTACAACGATTGATTTGAAGGGTCGCTCTATTAGTTACTTTAGTTGGATGCCTGACCGTAATTATGCCATCATGGGTCTATATGACTCTAGAGAGGTAGTTATGGCTCGTCTCAATGCGGATGATCCTGAACATGAAGTAGATACAAAACTTGAAGATTTGCCTCGTAATAGTAAAATCGTAGATGCTGCGTATTCTGAAGCGACGAATGTTGTGTACATGAAGGTAAAAGTTCAAGAAAACGCATATCGTATTTATCGTACTGATGCGAACTATGATACGCGTCGCGTTTATATGCAGGCTACGGATATTGGCCATATTGGCGTATTCTATGATGAAGATAGATTCTTCTATGATAACGTTAAAACTGGTGATATCTTCATGTTTAACGGCATTGAAGGTGGTTGGCGTGTAATTAATCCACCAGGACGTTTCCGTCTAATTGGCGTTGATATGGATAAAACTATCTATATTGCTCGCGTGGATGAAGATAATAATGCCCTAACTGTTTATACAGGTAAATTGGGTGTAGGCTTCAAACCAGTTTATAAATATAATCATCCTACTACATTCAATGAATTGACATTGTCCGATGTAAAAGACATTATCAAGAATGGTAGCGACGAAACTACAAAGGTGACAGAGGATGATACTTCATCTAAATCATCTAGTGATAGTAAAAAGAAATCTTAAGAAAAGGCCTTTATAATGATTCATTATAAAGGCTTTATTCCTATACTCGTTTGTACTATAAGGATATATATGAATATATTATTTGTACGACTCAGCTATATAGGGGATATACTACATGCCACACCTGCTGCGCGCTGGATTAAAGAGCATTATCCAGAGGCAAAGCTACATTGGATTGTAACACCTAGTATGGTAGAACTTTTACAGGGAAATCCCTATGTAGATGAAATCATTCCTTGGGAGCGGGATGAATACGAAGCACATTCTAAAAAACTACATATTCCAACGATGTGGCGCATGTGGTGGGAACTTAGAGATAAGTTAAAACCATACGAATTTGATGTGGCTGTCGATGTACAAGGGCGACTCATAACAGGGCTCGTTTTATTGGCATCAGGTGCACCCATTCGCCTTGGACTTGGTGGTACAAAAGAGCTGAATTGGATGTTTACTAACTACAAGGCAAAGCCGAGTACAGATCATGTCATTAAGCGCTATATAGAGGTTGCTAAATTACTGAATACAGCCGTTGCAGAGCATAGTGGATTAACTACATCTCCTGCTGTTATCACTGATGATGAAAAACCTTGCATAGTCAACGGTTCTAGTGGTAAACGGCTATACCACATGGATTTTTTTGTGCCCTCTAATTTGCGTGCTTGGGCAGAAAAACAGTGGGAATCAATTAATTATGATACATCCTTAAATCGCGGAGAGGTAGATAAGCCACTGCGCATAGGTCTTGTCCTAGGCACATCTTGGGCGACGAAAGAGTGGCCTCAAGAGAAATGGTATTCTCTCATTAAATCTCTCCAGTATAGAGCCAATTTTGTGTGCTTAGGCGGTCCAAAAGAGGCAATCCAATACAAACCGTTGATGGACTCCATAACGGCTGATGGCCTTGATAAAATTATGCTGAATATGTTGGGGAAAACCACACTTCAAGAGGTAGGGGCTTTAATTAAAAGTTGCGATGTAGTAGTGACTGCTGATACGGGTGCATTGCATATTGCACTAGCTTTAAATAAACCTGTTGTCGCACTTTTTGGACCTACAGATCCTAAGCTGTGGGGACCGTTGACGGGGAACTTTAAGGTTCTTGTTAATGATGAGTTAGATTGCTTAGGATGTCGTAAACGACGTTGCCCTAAGCCTGATCAATATTGTATGTCTGGTATTGAATCGGTACGCGTGAAAAAGGCAATTTTCGAATTAATAGGAGATAAACATGGCAAAGTTTAAAATTCAAAAAGGCTTATCCGATGCGGATATGATGAAAAACTTTAAAGATACTGAAAATTTTGAAGAAACAATGCTTGATAGAGAACGTTCTGCTAAGAAACCTGTAGTACATCAAAGTCCAAAACAAAAGGAAGATGCATTCTATCGTGAATTCCTTACAGAGAAGGTAGAGACTTTAATTGGTAAAATGTTGCTCGATATTAAGATGGAATACTTCAAAGAAGGTGAGGGTGCATTCTCTATCCAAGTTAAACGGGATGGTAAAAATATCGTTCTTGAAACGGCACCAAAAAAGGTAAAACCTGAAAAATAATATAATAATAATTGCTTACTATAAGAACCTACCTATAAAAGGTAGGTTCTTTTGTATATTTATAAATTACAATAATGCAGGTGTATTATCAATAAAAGTGATGAGCTCATAAATATACCGATGAGTATCGAAGTACTAGATTTATAAATACCGATATACTTTGAAAGCTGGTCAATAATAACTAAAAATTATTGCGATATAAATTTTGGTTTCTCATTAAAAAGAGAAATTACAAAGAAATTAAATTGATTAAAAATACATGTTAAATCCTAGCTTCTTAGCGCTTTATTGTGATTTCTATCACGAAAAAATCATAATTGAATACATGAAATCATGAGTAAATAGCATAATGTGGTTGTTGACAAAGAATTCTATAAGTAGTCTAATATAAGTATGTCTTAACGATTGCTTGAGTATTTGCTCGTGTGAGCAAGTGCTATAAAAATCGTAAAAAAATAGGTATGAGATAGTTATGTAGTGGATGTATAAAATTACATGCATAAACTATTTCGATTTGGAGGATTAACATGGCTAAAAAATTAAGAATCTGCGAAACCGTTCTTCGCGACGGTCATCAATCTATTTTGGCAACACGCATGCGTTACGAACAAATGGAACCAGTGCTTGGCCTTTTAGATGAAATTGGTTATGAAGCTCTTGAATGTTGGGGCGGCGCTACTTATGACAGCTGTCTTCGTTTCTTGAATGAAGATCCATGGGAACGCCTTCGTAAATTGAAATCCAATTTGAAAAACACTCCACTACAAATGTTACTTCGTGGCCAAAACTTGTTGGGCTACAAACACTACTCTGATGATGTAGTAGAAGCATTCTGTAATGCAGCTGTAAAAAATGGTATTGATCGTATCCGTATCTTCGACGCATTGAATGACCCTCGCAACATGGAAGCTGCTATTAAGTACTCCAAAAAAGCAGGCGCACACGTTCAATCCGCTATGGTATACACAATCTCCCCAGTTCATACAACTGAAAGCTTCTTGAAAGTAGCTGAAACATTGGTAGAAATGGGTACAGATTCCTTATGTATCAAAGATATGTCCGGTTTGTTAGGACCTGCTGATGCATATGATTTGGTTTCCACATTCAAAAAACGTTTTGGCGAATTGCCAATCGACTTGCACAGCCATTTCACTTGTGGTCTTGCAAGCACTACATACTGGGAAGCTGCTAAAGCTGGTGTAGATATCATCGATACTGCTATCTCTCCATTCGCTCATGCAACTAGCCAACCAGCTACTGAAACTATGATCGAAATGTTCAAAGGCACTGAATGGGATCTTGGTCTTGACCTTGATAAATACATTCCATTAGTTGACCACTTCCGTAAAGTAAAACAACAAATCGCTGAAGAATTCAACTTGAAACCAGCTAGTGATGTAATCCCAGCTGTTCGTCGTTACCAAATTCCTGGCGGTATGTTGTCCAATACTCAAAACCAATTGAACGAAATGGGTATGGGCGATCGCTTCTTCGACGTTATGGATGAAATGCCACGCGTACGTGAAGACTTGGGTTACCCTCCATTGGTAACTCCAACATCCCAAATCGTTGGTACAATGGCTATGATGAACGTTATGATGGGCGACCGTTATAAAATGGTTCCTAACGAAGTTAAAGACCTTGTACGTGGTAAATACGGTGCATTGCCTGGTAAAATTTCTGACGAAATCCGTCACACTATCATCGGTGATGAAGAACCTATCACTTGCCGTCCAGCAGATCTTATCGAACCTGAATTGGAAGGTTACCGTCAAGATTTAGCTTCCAAAGGCTACAATGGTATCACTGACGAAGACGTATTGACTTACGCTATGTTCCCAGAAGTTGCTATTAACTTCTTCGATGCAAATCGTCGTTAATCCAAATATTAAAAGAGGATTCCTATGGAATCCTCTTTTTTATGTATAATAAGGCAATTGAAATATATATGAGTAGGGGAACTGTTTTGATGTTAATAATATAAGGTATAAGAATTTATTTTTTACAGATATAGCATTTTTATATTTAGAGATTTTATAAAAAATATAGAGGCTATTGAATAGGGCTTTATAAAACTTTATGTTTAATGTCCTAAAAATTACTTATAGTATGTTGATATAAGTTACCCGGATGCGTGTAATTTATATTAAAAACTTAAGAATAGTAGATAATAAAAGGCATACTGACTATATGTAATAACTGACAATTATAAACTAACAATGAAGAAAATATGAAAGTTAAATCACTTTTTTGAGCTTTTCACTTGCTTTAAGTATTAAAAATAGCGTAAACTATAAGAAGTATCTAATATTTATGATATTGAGGTAACCCTGTGAATTTACAAATACGGATTTGGATATCCAATGTTGTGCTCTTTGTAGTGCCTATTTTGATAGCAATTATCTTATTTTTGCTATACTTTACAGGTCTGCGCATATTGGCTAATGCCGGTTACTATTTGCGTATTGAGCAGGAACAACAGTTTAAAAGTGTCAGTCGAATCACTGAAACAATTACCTTTTATGGTTTAGAAAACAACTTAATAGATAGCTTAGTAAAGCCTAGCTATAGCTTACTCGATCCGAAGGAAGTATATGTAGAAGTATTAGATCAAGGTAATATGGTGTACAGCTATGGTAATCCTCAAATCTATAGTGCCTCTGCTATTGTTGGTCTTATTGATGTAAACCCTGAATTACAAGGTATCGTATATCAGTCCAATAATACTTTCGTATATGAAATGAGGAAATACGATGGGCGTCATGCTTACGTATATCATATTGCTATAAAGCGAGCTACTCATGGTAGTGACAGCTTGATGGAATCAGTTTCCTTCTATATTATTGTAGTGGCTATATTACTCTTTATTGTTACCTTCTTTGCTATTAACCGATTTGTTACACGCTTCATCATGATTCATGTTAAGAATATGACAAAATCGTTAGAAATGGCCAATCGTCAGATTGAAATGGAACAGGAACAACAAAAAGAGTTGTTAGCAGGGATATCCCATGATATCCGAACACCGTTAACAGCTATTAAAGCCTATGCAGAAGGTGTTCGTGATGGTATTGCACCAACAGAAGAGCAACAAAAACGTTATATGGGAATCATTTTGAAACGGGCTAATG
This sequence comes from uncultured Veillonella sp., assembly GCA_900549845.1. Lineage (GTDB taxonomy): Bacteria > Bacillota > Negativicutes > Veillonellales > Veillonellaceae > Veillonella. The sequence goes on from URPT01000069.1 coordinate 7,741, forward strand.
ATTTAGATTCTATGTTAGAGGAATTGTTCCTTATTACAACTTTGAATTATAAGAAAGAGTCACGTCCATCTGAACGAATTGAACTCGGTCAATATGTACGTGATTTTGTTGAAGATCATTTGGCTCCTTATCAAACAAGAGGACTTGAAATCAAATTCCGTATAGCAGCTGAAAGTGCTTTTATTAATGCAAACCCACAATTGTTACAACGTGTTTTACAAAATGTGTTGAACAATAGTGCTAAGTATAAAATGGCCGATATTGGTCATTGTGTGATTGATGTAACTAGTGATGATGATTATGTATACTGTGTTATCAGTGATGATGGCCCAGGGGTACCACCAGAATCTCTAGAGCGTCTAATGCGCCCGTTCTACCGTGTTGATTCGTCTCGTACGAACCCACAAGAAGGTAGTGGTCTTGGATTGTCGATTATTCGTCGAATTATGGAAATCTTTGAAGGCCGAGTTGTGATTGAAAATGTAAGACCACATGGTCTACGTGTTATATTAGAATTTCCTAAACAAGGAGAAGAATCATGAGTGAACATATCTTAATTATTGAAGACGATTTGGATATCGCCAATATTGAGCGTGATTATTTAATGGTGGCGGGCTATGATGTAACGATTATGACTAATGGTACAGAT
>URPT01000070.1 GCA_900549845.1 uncultured Veillonella sp.
TTTTGCCTATTCACAAGAGTATTTAATTCATTTGAACGCTGCTTTGGTGGAACGTGCTAAGCAACATGGCCTGCGAATGGCCACACATGAGGAAGTTTTAAAGCTAAAGAAATCTGAAGCAACACGTGTAGCCGGTACTAATCAGATACCTCTATTTAGATCCAATGAAATTATCTTTGTAGATAAGTCTGTAAAGGGTGAAGATATTCTAACCTTTATGAAATTTATATATAGCGAGTATAAACCGCAAGATAATCCAGCACTGTTACATCCTCGTGCTGACAGAAGCGTTGGTATTTACTATTTACCTAAAGAGGAAGCGGATAAAACAAAAGCTGAGTATTTGATAGGTTTTAGGTATATGGCAAGAAATGACTGGAAAGAAACTATGTTAACCGGAATTGGCAGTACTGGTAATGATACTTCAGGTGTGGAACGAGACTTTGTTAAGGTCTTGGACCATATGATATATCATGCAGCTCATTAAATAAGAAGCAGGAATAGCTTAGAAGTATGAAATAAAATGAGATATAAATATAGAGGGGAATTATATGACATCTTTAGAAAATGCGATTACAGGAAATGTTATTGTATATCAAGCAGAGAATGAATCTGTTTCCACGAATGTACTATTCAAAGATGAAACATTTTGGATGACACAAAAAGATATGGCAAAACTATTTGATGTTAATATACCTGCTATTAGTAAGCATCTGAAGAATATATTTGAAAGTGGAGAACTAGTTATATCAGCAGTTATTTCCAAAATGGAAACAACTGCTGAAGATGGTAAAATTTATCAAACTAATTTTTATAATCTTGATGCTATCATTGCGGTAGGATATCGAGTAAATAGCAAAAAGGCAACTCAATTTCGAATTTGGGCGACAGGAGTTTTACGGGAATATATTATCAAAGGTTTTGCTCTTGATGATGTTATGCTAAAGAATGGACGTTCATTTGGACACGATTATTTTAAAGAATTGCTACGAAGAGTTCGCTCAATTCGCGCTAGTGAACGACGCATATATCAACAAGTAACAGATATATTTGCTGCATGTGCAATCGATTATGATGCACAATCACCTATTACTAGAGAATTTTTTGGAACGATACAGAATAAGTTTCATTATGCTATTACTGGTCAAACTGCTGCAGAAATCATTCATAGTCATGCAGATGCAACAAAGGATCATATGGGATTGACTACGTGGGAATCTGGACCGGAAGGGCGGATTTATAAGAAGGATGTAATCGTAGCAAAAAATTATTTATCTGTTGAAGAGATAGAACAACTTGAGCGAACGGTATCCTCATTTTTTGATTATATAGAACGTATTATTGAACGACGTGAAACATTTACTATGAAAGCATTTATTGAAAGTGTAGATAAGTTTTTAGACTTTAATGAGTATCAAATCCTAACAAACAAAGGACTTATTTCTATGACACAAGCACAGAAGAAAGCTGTTAGTGAATATAAAACGTTTAATACACAACAGAAAGAAATTTCTGATTTTGATAGATTTGTGAAAGAACACAGTTAATAATAAAGGGTTTATAGCCTTTAGCCCTTAAAAATGCTATAATATTATGATGTATTATAATCAGTGTTAGTAAAATGAGGTGAGATTGTGGCAGACCAACAATGGTCCCACGGGAATATTCATCCCGTTCAGATTGATAAAGAAATGAAGAACGCTTATATCGATTATGCGATGTCCGTAATCGTAATGCGTGCTCTTCCAGATGTGCGTGACGGTTTGAAACCAGTTCATCGTCGTATTTTGTACGCGATGCACGAAACAGGCATGACGCCAAATAAACCGTACAAGAAATCCGCTCGTATCGTTGGTGACGTACTTGGTAAGTATCATCCACATGGTGATAGTTCCGTTTATGATGCGACTGTACGTTTGGCGCAAGATTTCAATACGCGCTACCTCTTGGTAGACGGCCACGGTAACTTTGGTTCCATCGATGGCGATAGTGCCGCTGCGATGCGTTATACCGAAGTACGTATGGCAAAAATTACTCAAGAAATGCTCGCTGATATCGACAAGGAAACTGTTGATTTCATGCCGAACTATGATGAAAGCTTGCAAGAACCAACCGTATTGCCAGCGAAGATCCCAAATCTTCTCATCAATGGTTCCAGCGGTATCGCCGTAGGGATGGCGACAAATATTCCACCGCACAACCTTAACGAAGTATGTAATGGCCTTACTATGCTCATCGATAACCCAGATGTAACTGTGGAAGAATTGATGACACAAATCAAAGGTCCAGACTTCCCAACTGGGGCGCTCATTTTGGGCAGGGAAGGCATTAAAAAAGCGTACTCCACAGGTCGTGGTAGCGTAAAAATGCGCGCTCGTGCAACCATCGAAGAAATGGCGAAGGGCAAGCATAAAATCGTAGTGACTGAGATTCCGTACCAAGTTAACAAGGCTCGCGTTATTGAAACCATTGCGAACTTGAGCCGCGACAAGGTCATCGATGGTATCACAGCACTTCGCGACGAATCTGACCGTCAAGGTATGCGCATCGTTATCGAATTGCGTGCTGACGTGCAACCAGATATCGTTCTTAACAAATTATATAAACACACTCAACTTCAAGAATCTTTCGGCGTGATTATGCTAGCCCTCGTGGATGGTCATCCTCGCGTATTGAATTTGAAAGAAGTATTGGGTTACTACTTAGATCATCGCCTCGATGTTATCGTACGTCGTACTCGATTCGAGCTTAATAAAGCCGAAGCGCGTGCTCACATCTTGGAAGGCTTGTTGATCGCTCTCGACCACATCGATGAAGTTATCGCTACAATCCGCAGTTCCCAAACTGACGAAATCGCACGTAATGCATTGATGCAAAAATTCGGGCTTTCAGAAAAACAAGCAGTAGCCATCCTCGACATGCGTCTACGCCGTTTAACAGGTTTGGAACGCGAAAAAATCGAAGAGGAATACAAGGAATTATTGGCATTGATTGAAGATTTGAAAGCTATCTTGGCTAGCGAAGCGCGTCAACGTCAAATCATCAAAGAAGAACTAGAAGATATGAAGAAGAAATACGGCGACCCTCGTCGTTCTGAAATCACTATCGATACGTCCGACCTTGATGTAGAAGACCTCATCGCTGACGAAGAGATGGTTATTACCTTGACTAAACAAGGTTATATCAAACGCATGAACGCGAACGTATATCGCAACCAACATAAAGGTGGCGCTGGCGTTATCGGCATGAAAACGAAGGAAGACGATTATGTAACGCAAATTATGCATGTTCGTACGCATAATACATTGTTGTTCTTCACGTCCACTGGCCGTACATATCGCCTCAAAGCATACGAAGTGCCAGAAGCAGGTTCCCGTAATTCTCGCGGTACCGCTATGGTTAACGTGTTACCACTAGCTGTAGGCGAATCTGTTACAACTATGATCGACCTTGAACGTATCCATGAAGATGTAAACTTATTCATGGTAACTGAGTTCGGCGTTGTAAAACGTACGGCTATTGAAGAATACCGCAATATCCGTCGTTCTGGCCTCAATGCGATTAACCTCGACGAAGGGGATCACTTGATTTCCGTCAACGTAACGACTGGCAACCAAGATATCTTGATCGGTACTAAATTGGGTATCGCTATTCGTTTCAGTGAAAGCGATGTTCGCCTTATGAAACGTGCGGCTCACGGTGTACGCGGTATTAAACTCAATACTGGCGACGTAGTGGTAGGCGCAGGGGTTCTTAATGCTGATGAAAGTGAAGCGCAAGTGTTTACAATCTCTGAAGAAGGTTTCGGTAAACGCAATGATGCGGAAGCTTACACATTGCAAAAACGCGGTGGTAAAGGCTCTAAGAACTTCAAGATTACGAACAAAACAGGCGACGTAGTTGCTGTAGAGGTTGTTCATAACGATGATGAAGTTATGCTTATCTCTGAACAAGGCAAAATCATCCGCTTCAACATGAACGATATTGCTGTGAAGAAAGGCAAAGCTATTTCTGGTGTGAAAACACAAAACCTCGACGAAGGTGATAAAGTAGCTAGTATTGCTGTTATTCCAGGTGCTGAAATCGAAGACGAAGAAGCAGAATAATTTGTATTAATAGTATATGTAAGAAACTATGGGCGGCCATCTTAGATGGTCGTCTCTAGCGTTAAGGAGTTTAGATATGAAAAAATGGTTAGCTGCTATGTTTGCAGCAGGGGTTTTATTCTTAGGCGGCTTTGGTCAAGCTAGTGCTGCTGATTGGTACTATATCGATGCTGATGCTGACGATGCAGCATGGTTCATCGATAATGCATCTGTATATAAAACAGATGATGCGGCTACAGTACTTGTTAAGATTAACAATGTAGAAGGCTTCACATACATCTACACAGTACGCATTGACCGTAAAGAAAAAACATGGACAGAACTTGATACAACAGTATACAGCGCTGCAGGCGTAGCATTATTGTCCAGCAAAGAAGCACAAAAACCTACAAAAATTGAAGATGATACCATGGGTGCGGAAGTTATGAAGGCCCTATGGGGTAAATAATCCAACAATTTAATAGAAGCTTATATTCGCTCTGTTTATTTAGATACTCAGAACGTATTTGGCCCCGAACTATCCTGAAAGCCTCCATAGTGACCGAAGTCGTTTTCAGAACAGTTCGGGGCTTTCTATGTTTTGTTGACCTTACAGCGGGAATATCAGTCATCAAATACGTTATATTATCAAAGCCCATAGGACTCAGCACATCGTCCTTAATAGATTTATATTAATTATGCAGTTTATAGAGTTTTTATTAGTAATATGCAATTATGGTGTTATAATGAAGGCGTAGGGAATTTATGGTATGCAGATTGCATAGTTATTTGAATTTTATAGTCAGGAGAGAATAGTTATGAAAAAATGGTTTGCCTGTTTAGCGGTAGCCGGTTTATTATTTAGTGCTGGTGTGGGCGTGTCTCATGCTGAAAGTTGGTATGCTCTAGATACGGATCAATATGGTCGTACTGGTTATATCGACAATGACTCCGTTGATAAAAACGATGCTCGTGCTACATTGCGCTTGAAGATTGTAGATCCAAATGGAGATCACTCCATTTACACAATGACATTTAACCGTGCTGATAAAACAGTACAACTCATTGATGTTGCTACATATAACCCACAAGGCTATATGATTGGTTCTGAAACATTGGCAAATACAAAAGTACAAATACAAGACGGAAGTAATCTAGATCACGTGTATCACTTGATTTGGTAAATTTCCTCTTCGGTTATGAACGGGTGGATATATCTCTTCGGTCTCCATAGTGACCTAAGTCGGTCTCAAAGAGATAGAACCCTTTCTGCATGTATAATTAAATGTATCCAAATTATTTATTCCCTTATTTTATGGTATAATTTAAGGGAATAATTTATTTATAAGGGATTAGAAGGAAATGGAGGTGTGTGTATGCGTCGTTTTGAGTATGGTCGGATTCAGTCTTTGTCGTGGGATATGGATATTTTAAGTCTTATTGCAGGGATTTACCGAGCGAATGGCAAGGAGGAGGTTTTGCTTTCACAGAGTCCTGCCATATTAGATTCTCTCGTAGAGTTGGCAAAGGTACAGAGTACAGAGGCGTCGAATGCGATTGAAGGGATTGTGACGACGAGTACGCGCCTTCGGCAGTTGGTAGCTGATAAGACTACGCCTCGAAATCGGGATGAGCAGGAGATTATGGGATATCGTGATGCCTTAAATGTTATCCATGAAAGTTATGATTCCATATCCTTGTCTCGGAATCATATTTTGCAGTTACACAAGATTTTGTATAATTACCAGTTCAATGCCCGCGGTGGACAGTTAAAGAGTGTACAAAATTATATTAGTGCTACCTATCCCGATGGACGTACAGAGGTGTTGTTCACTCCCCTAGCGCCTTATGAAACGGCGGAGGCTCTCGCCCAGATTTGTGCTGAATATAATCGTGTTGTAGGTAATGGAGAGGTGGAGCCACTTCTAGCTATTCCTATTTTTATACATGATTTCTTATGTATTCACCCATTTAATGACGGGAATGGACGTATGAGCCGTTTGTTAACAACATTATTGCTGTATCGTAGCGGCTTTATGGTAGGTAAATATGTATCGTTAGAGGCCAAGATTGCAAGACATAAGGATATGTATTACGCTGCTTTACGCGAGTCTAGTGATACTTGGTATGATGAAAGTTCCTGCCCGATATCGTTTATTCGCTATTGGTTACAAATGCTGTTAGTCGCGTATCATGACTTTGAGGATCGCAGTTCTATACTGGCAAATAGTGGTTCAGCAATGGATCAGGTGAAAGCAGCTATCGATAGACATTTAGGGGCTTTTACAAAGCAAGATATTAGAGAATGGTGTCCAAATCTCAGTGATAGTTCCATTGAAGGCACTATACGTACCCTTGTGAAGGATGGCCATATTCAACGTAAAGGAGGAGGACGGTCTACCTATTATGTGAAGTCTTAATGTTTATAATAGATATTCTAATAATTGAGTACGTTTGTCTTTCATAAAATATTTAGTTTTATCGAATATACTAGATTTTATATTCTTGTATTTAATTCGAGAGGTAAAAATATGAAAAAAACATTGGCAGCTGTTTTGGCAGCAGGCGCTTTATTCATTGGTGGTATTGGTAGTGTTGATGCGGCAAATTGGTATACTGTAGGTACTGATAGCAATGGTATCACTTGGTCCATCGATAACGATTCCGTTAAAAAAGATGACAAAAAAGCAACTTTGGACATTAAAGCTATGGACTACGAAGGTTACCACTATATCGTAACTGAAGAGTTCAACCACAAAAAACGCGAAGTAAAAGACGTTAAGGTTACTCTTTACAACCCTCAAGGTTATGTTGTGAAAGAGGAACAACCTAATAAGTCTACTCGTAAGGTTGAACAAGGCACTCCTGCATACGCTGTGTACACACTTATCTGGGGTGACAAATAATCTGATCCTTCGAGGGGTATGATTCTTTGTGAAAGCTTCACACACGCACGTTCTCATTAGAGGGCGTGCGTTTTTTTTATTTAAATTGACGCGCGTTTTTCTTTTGTTTTAATTCCCTAAAAGTTGGTGAATTATTTTCTCGTTCGTGGTACAATGGGAATATTATTACGCATTTATGTAATTTCAATCTTATTGAAATATACTCACCCACAATGTCATGTAGAATGTCATTCACAATGTTATGGGCAATATTATGTTATCTAGAGAGGGATGATTGACCATAATTTTGCACAAAAGTGTAACATTTCTACATAGTATAAACTTTCACCATAGCGTATACTAGAGGTAAGATGTGGAAGTACGCCTTGAGCACAGTGCTCCGTAGTTTGGCCGATGTTTCCCAAAAGGTTTGATAGTTTTAGTTTGTTAGAGGAGGTCCTCATGTCTCAATACGAATTTATCGATAAACGTGTGCCGATTGCGCTAGACAATCCATCCATTTATCACGACATTTCCAAGTGTAAAAACTGTACGTTATGCCGTCGCGCTTGTGCGGACGTAATGAGCGTACTCGACTACTATGATCTCGATGCAAACGGCGACGTGCCTGTATGTATCCACTGTGGTCAATGTGCGGCTGCATGTCCATTCGACTCCATGCATGCTAAATCCGAGCTTGAAAAGGTGAAAGCAGCTCTTGCAGATCCTGAAAAAATCGTGGTTATCCAAACAGCTCCAGCTGTGCGTGTAGCTATTGGTGAAGGCTTCGGCTATGAACCAGGTACATTCCTTGAAGGCAAAATGGTTGGTGCTTTGCGCGCATTAGGTGCAGACTATGTAGTAGACACTAACTTCGGTGCGGATTTAACGATCATGGAAGAAGCATCTGAGCTTGTGGAACGTCTTAAAACTGGCGGTCAAATTCCTCAATTTACAAGCTGCTGCCCAGCGTGGGTACGCTTTGCGGAAATCTACTTCCCTGAATTGATTCCTAACTTGTCTTCCACACGTTCTTGTATCGCTATGGAAGCGGCTATGATTAAAACGTACTTTGCAGAGAAAAAAGGCATCGATCCTCGTAAGATTGTATCCGTATCTGTAAACCCTTGTACGGCTAAAAAAGCAGAAACGAAACGGGAAGAAGAAAATGCAGCGGCTCGTTACCACAATGATGAATCTCTTGGCATGGACACAGATATTTCCATCACAACTCGTGAATTCATCCGTTGGATTCAAGAGGAACATATCGACTTCAACACAGTGGAAGAATCTCAATTTGATGACTTAATCGGCATGAAAAC
>URPT01000071.1 GCA_900549845.1 uncultured Veillonella sp.
GATAGATATTATTGTAAATCAGTAGTACAGTAATACTTAGACGTATATATAAACAAAAATATAACGATTGAAATTTAGGGATTGAAATATAGAATTAAAATGTAAAGTAATCCCGGCCTAAATATCTCTATAAAAATACGTAAATAGTAATCAACATAGATAGGAAGTGAAATCATATGCGCATCATAATAGATCGAGATGCAGTTTGTGCAGGCGATGATATGAATCATCATCGCGAAGAGTTTACCGTACCAGATGATATCACCATAGCTGGTTTATTTGAGTTCCTTGAGTTTAAGTACATTCCAGTCATCGCTGGGAATAACGTGGTCTGGGTACTCTATTATCACGAACGTGAGTTAGGTGCCTATTTCACCAAGATTCAGAGCTTCATAAATGGAAACATCTCATTATCGTCTATAATTAATAGCTCTGAAAAAGACCACGAATTCTACCTACACTATTACAGCCATCCTGATAAATATAGAAAAAGCTTTATTTAGTTGCATTAAATTCAGCAACGATTTCTTCTAATACAGTTGGATTTTCTACCAATCGTAACAAGGTACGGCCTATGATATTAGCTCCGTCCACAATTGTTTGTTCAATGGTGGATTCTAGCATAGCCGCAGCGAATTCTTTAGAGTGACACACCTTGTCTTCCCCAGCGAGTCGCAATTTAGGGTGGAATGCAGCACATTGATAGCTAACATTACCAATGTCTGAGCTGCCCCCAATATCTGCTGGGCCTGGCTTGAAATCAATGCCCATATCGGTCATTACGTCTTCAATGAGAGCTGTTCCTCTATGGTTTTGGTTCATATCATCATAAGGATTGCCATAGAACTCTACATCTACAGTAGTGCTAGTACAGAGAGCGGCCCCTTCAAAGATGTTCTTAATCTGTTCAGATAGACCATTCAAATATTCACGTTCAGTATGACGTACGGTTACCTCTAATTCGCCAAATTCAGGAATGACATTGGATGCAGTACCACCAGCAATGATCCACGTACCAATACGACTTTCAGGACGTACTTGTTGACGCATCATATCCATCGCATGAATAGCGAGTTGCACACCGTTTACCGCGTTGATACCATTCCAAGGCTCACCGGCTGCATGAGCTGGTTTACCGTGATAGCGAGCGCGGAAACAGTCGAGCGCCAAGAATTGTGAATTTGGTCGTGTTTCTTCCCCATCAAGGTGAACCATGATAGCAAAATCATAGTCTTTAAATACCCCTGCGTTACACATATCCACCTTGCAACCTGTGGCTTCTTCATCAGGTGTACCGATGATATCGATGTCCATGTTGAAAGCAACGCCGTCTTGTTGCATTTTATGTAATGTTAATGCTGCCAGAACACTCATAGAGCCACTGGCAGAATGACCGCATGCATGGCCGACCTCTGGCAATGCATCATATTCACAAAGAATAGCCAAACGACCTTTTGGATTATCTACTTTCACAGCAGAAGCCTTGAACGCTGTTGGTAAATTACAGAATTCATAGGTTACATCCATGCCATGTTTTTCAAGAACGGCGCCAATCGTTTTGACGGATTCAAATTCATGGCTGGAAAGTTCAGGGTTCTTAGCTAATGTATAATTGATGGCAAACGCATCAGGTGCGAAGCTTTTACAAAGATCAGAAAAGGTATTCGTAAGGGACATAGTGCCTCCATGTATATACGCCAATGATTGTAAAGAATGAAGATGCTCTACAACCTAAAACAGAAAATGTTATATTACTATAAAGTATGGCCTAAGAGAGAGCCATCTTAAATAAAAATTTTAAATATAATGATAAATATAAAACTCGTTTACTCTTAATTATACAATGTTATTGCCTATTATTGTAAAATTCCGTACAATATAAACAGAATTTGATAAACCATGTATATGGATGTTTGAGGAGGTTTCTATGTTTAAGTTCAAAAAGTTGACAGCCATCGCCCTCGTAGCGGTAGCAGCAATGGGTTTATTGGCTGGTTGTGGCAATGACAAACCAAAAATGACACAACAAGAAGGTGTATTGCGTGTAGGTTCTGAAACTACATTCCCACCATTCGAATTTACTGAAGGCGACAAATACGTTGGTTTCGACGTTGATTTGTCCGAAGCAATTGCTAAAAAATTAGGTTTAAAAATGGAATTCAAATCCATGGGCTTCGATGCTTTGATTCCAGCAGTTCAATCTGGCGATATCGACATGATCGCAGCAGGTATCAATGCTACACCTGAACGTGAAAAAGCATTGGACTTCTCCGATGTATACTTCGACCAAGGTGGTTTCATCACAGTTGTTCGTAAAGACAACACAACAATCCATAACATGGATGAATTAGCAGGTCATACTGTAGGTGCTCAAATCGGTACTATCCCTGTTGAAATGGCTCAAAAAATCCCTAATACAACAGTAAAACAAATTGATTCCAATGCTAATATCTTCATGGAATTGAAAGCTGGTACAATCGACGGTGCTATCATCGATAACGCAGTGGCTATGTACTACCTTAAACAAGGTGCTGACAAAGACCTTAAACTCGTAGGCGAACCTACTAAAGCTGAAGGTACAGTTCTTGGCATGAAAAAAGGCAACAAAGCTTTACAAGAAGCTGTTAATAAAGCTCTTAAAGAACTTAAAGAAGACGGCACTTACCAAAAAATCTACGACAAATGGTTCGGCGATTACAACAAAAAATAATATCTATCCCTATGAACTAGGATAAATATGACCCCTCTGAAAGACTTCAGAGGGGTTTTTCCTCTTTTGCGGTCTCTTACGTTCGTTATATAATAAATATGTATTCTATAGTAAATGTAATTAATATAAAGGAGGCCTTATGGCACAGTACTTTACGGAACGCCTAGAAAAGGTCTTCCACATGATTTTCACATCATATAATCAAGAGATAGCTCAAGAAGGCTTACGCCAATTAGAGCTCATCGTAAACAATCAGCAAAGCCCTGAGCAAACGAAGCATCAAGCCTTGCGCAACGATATGACTACCTCTCTGGAAAACGAAATTGACACTAAAGAGGACGCATTAAAAATAGCAAACAATCCAGAGTCTCGAGAGATAGCTGATGCATATGCTTTATTGGCTCGTATCTACGCAGGTCCACGCTTTACGTGGGAGGAATCTAATTTCCCTGAAAATAACATGCGTACCTATCAATGCTTGCACGATAGCATTCGCCGCTGTAGTCCTATCGGCACCTTACAAGCATTGCGTATCAATGGAACCATTACACCTACGGTTGAAAAGGATATGTTAATATCCTTTAACGATGCGTTTCGTATTGTTTACGACTACGCAGAGAAAGGTGATACTTTCTGCCAATACATTATAGGCAATGTCTTTTTCTGGCGTGATGATGACCGGATTAGCCTTGCACGGGATATGATTACACCACCTCGCCTAAGTTTGGCGAAACGTATCCAACAGAGCTTGCAAAAAGGTTCTATACAGGAACGCCTTATAACCTTACAAGGTACTATTTCCAACGAAACACTACAAGAAAATGCTACTAAATTGGCCAAAGAATGGTTTAACAAGGCCCTCAACAATGGACTTGCCATGTTCCAAGGCAATTTACGTAACATCTATATCGACGAAGGCGATTTTGATAATGCGCGCCGTATAGCTTTAACGGCTGCTGAGCTAGGCAATCCAACTATGATGCTCTACACTGGCCTAGACTGTCATGAACATGGAAAATTTGAGGATGCTTTCACATGGTTCACGAAAGGTGCCGCCTTGGGTCAAGCTGAAAGCACCGCTGAATTAGCGGATTATTACTATCACTTTTATGATACGAAAGAGCTGCGCCGCCTAATTCCGTATAATCCTGTAAAAGCAATCGGCCTCTACCGTCGCGCAGCTACTAAGCATTTTAGCGACGCCGGCTATGCTGCATTGCAAGCGGCCTTCGGTTATATTTTTCACATAGGCCACCTTCCTCTCGACTGGGGTCTCATTGCAGACTTAACACACATGGCAGCCACTAAAGAACGCTTTATGTTCTCCTTGCCATACATTGGTTACATGCGAATCCATGGCTTAGGGGTAACGAAAAATATTCGCTTTGGCGTGCAATCCTTAACACGTGTACTAGATGAGGAAAAGCGCGCATTAGAAGAGGAAAATCGTGTTCTCTTCTATGATATTACACGAGCTTTAACGCGAGTTGCCTTAGGGTATGCTTATGAAAAAGGCTATGTCACAGGCAAACCTGATTTAGATGCCGCTGTAGACTATTACGAAGAGTCTCATCAATATATGCTATCTCACAAGGCAGACCTTGATGAAGAGCTGAAGGATATCCCTATCGATAATGAAGCAGAAGAGCGCTTGGCAGCCTTCAAAGAAATAGACGGCCATTGGCACTATAAAGAGGGCTTTACAGAGTCTACTTCAACAGTACGGCCTGGTCACACTGAATGGCCTCAAAATGCAGCCCGCTTATCTGTAAACATGGATGACTTCTTATGGGACACTACCTTATATGATTGGCAAACCATCGAGCATGCATTAGAAGCACAAGAAGAAATGAAACTGAGCTTTTACAATCATTTCCTATCCGTTCCAGATAAATTACGCAACATCTTTAAACTAGATGTAAAGCGCATGCCAAGAGATACATACCAAGTGCGATTACATGGATATGACCCTACAGAAGGTCAGGAGGTTATCTATCGAGCGCAATTCAAGAAAGAGAATGCTATACATCTGTTAAAAGACCTCTATGATAATCATCAGTTACCTGTATTTGGTGATAACTGGTCTATTGAAAAGAACGAAGAAAAACCAACGTGGCACTATGTACTCGACGTAGATCAACAAGCTTTCTTGCTTGAAGAATACGACGATGCAAATGCCATGATACAAACCGCATTACAAGGCTTAAAAGACAAAAAGTACGAACAAATTAATGTCCGTACCCATGACTTTATTGGTCCCTCCTATTTTATTTTCAGAGGCAATCACGCAAATCCTTTTAGAGTGCAACTCTATCTGAAAGAATCCATGCGACACTCCATCGACAAGGATGGTAAACCTCTCGATACACCAGGCAATACCTATTTATTTGAACAACAGTTAGGTAACGAAGTATCCTTAAACTATTGGATTCAAAAAACGATTAATACCTTGGAAATCCCTGAGTTAGACAACTGGAAAAAACTCAGTGTGCCTAAGGCATTACAATAAAAATGACCCAAAACATAAAAGGAGCTAGTACATAAAGTACTAGCTCCTTTTTATAACCTACGAATAGGCTAAACTATTATAAATGATCATGAGGGTAATGAACGTGGAAATCCCCATTTAGATTGAGCGCCTGCATATCTTGACGTTCAATCTTATCAAGCATTTTAGAACGAGCAGTTGTCATGCTATCATCACTATGCTTTCCACCAAAGAGAGCAAACGTAGATTTACCAAGCGTATACATAGTTTGTACATAAAACTCGCCAGAGTGTCCAAATGGTTTATCGTAGCCCATGCCTACCGAAATATGAGGCGTTACATTCACATTGACACCTGTCTTAAGACCATTATTAGAGATACCATTTACAGGAAATGCGATATTATAGTTATATATATCATCACTAAACCATTCTATGTCTCTAATCTCACCATTCATATGATTCCAGTGATAGCGGTCAATGTAGGCTCGCAAATACCGGGCATTTTTAAAAGTTCGCGCATATCCGATATCATATCCAGAGGCAACTCGTTTTTCATGACTTTCACCAACATTAACGTCTGTATCTAGTATATTATAAGGTGCCGGAATCATTTCGTCACGTGTAGTCAAACTATGAGACGACGTGGTATGTCCTAGTGGTTTATAGAAATTAGCATAAAATTCATTTTCACCAGTTACATATTCTACACCTAAACTAGCACGCTTATAATGTTCTTTGAAAGCATAATCATAGAAGGTATTGATACCCACGTAGCTATGCTCTCCTTTACTTAATCGTCGATAGCCGAGTCCTATACTGCCAGTTGTGCCTATAGATTGTGTAGATTGATTAAAGTCATATTCATATACAATTCCGCCCGCATTACGAGTTACATGGTTCGCATATCCATTGGCAATTTGACTTACACCGCCATGAGAGCTAACTTTTCCTTGTACAAATACTACGCTCTTAGAGTTGTTATCATAATGACCTATAGGTTGTAAGGTCTCTATGCCATATATTGGCTTGTGATTGGTTTGAAACTTCGCTGAGACATCGGTTCTATCAGCCCAATTTTGATGAATACTTGCATCCACTTGTGTAGCATTCCCATTATCAGCACTATCCGCTAATGCAATAGTCCAGCACATCGTACAAGCTGCTACACAAAGTAGCAGTCGTATATTAAACTTTCTTTTATGATACATTTACCCAATACCCCTTCTCTCACATAATTATTATTGCAACATAAAAATTACCATCCTTTAGGTAATTTTTATGAGTTACAGATTATAAACCAACATCGACAAACTGCTGTTCATAAGTTTCTACTACAGTCTCTTGTACAACCATATCACTGCGATGTACCTTATCAAGCATCTTAGAACGAGCTGTTGTAATAGCACTTTCACTATGTTTACCACCACGCCAAGCAAACTTAGATGTACCAATTGTGTATTTCAAAGTTGCATAGGGACCACTCAAATGGTGAGATGCTGTTTTATAACCTGCATCGAGAGTAAGGTGTGGTGTAATATGGAATTCTGCGCCCACTTTAAAACCTTTGATATCGTCACGTTTATTTAATTTATAATATCCTACTCGCACAGCAGATCTACCACGCCAATTATAATAGTCTGCATAGACACGAGCCCAACGAGCATTTTTGAAAGTTCGTGAGTATCCTACATCAAATCCACTGGCAGCAACCTTTTCTGATAGCATCCAATGATTTTCATAAGCAGCTATACCATAATTATAAAGACTTTGATCAGGATCCATACCATATGGATACAATCCTGCAGGATCACCTAATACAACACTACGCCCATGGAGACCTATATATTTTCTATCATCAGTCCCTAGATTTCGGTACAGATTAGCATGAAATTCATTAAGGCCTACCACATATTCTACCCCGCCACTAACGCGCTTATAACCACCTTTAAACACATGGTCATAGAACGCATTAACACCAACATAAGCATGTTCACCTTTGCTAAGACGACGATAGCCAATGCCAATATTAGCATTCATTCCTAATGATTCTTTCGTATCTGTTTGTTTATCATGTCTTATAAACGTCCCTGCAGGTCTGGCTGGCTCCAAATAACCATCTAATTTATAAGATGAAATTTTTTCTCCACTGCGCCCAATACGACCTTGTACAAAGACAACGCTTTTAGCGTTTTCATCATAATGGGTTATAGGTTGCAAGGTCTCAATATACAATTTATTGATTTCAGTAGATTTTGAATTTTTCGAAGTTACAGTATGTAGATCAGTTCTCGGTACTGTAAAAACAGTATGGTGCTGGGTATGCATCTCTTTCGAATCTTTCATACCAACGCCAACTACGATATCTGTGCGATCCATCCAATTAGAACGAACGGCTTCATGTTTAGCCGCATTCACTTCTGTAGTAGAATCTGCAATACCTTGGTCATGTCCATTTTGTACATCTGCTGCAAACCCTGTAGCACTAAACGCACATGCTACAGCACCTAAAACCATTGCTTTTATCATTAATGTCTTGCTCATATAAATTACTTTCCTATTATTACATGTCTTATTTAATATCTATAATCTAAACTACAGTGGTATTATAGATGATCAATTGGCGCCAAATAATCGTATTCAATGTCATCAAAGGATTCTACAATCATGTCTTGACGACGTACCTTATCTAGCATTTTAGAGCGAGCTGTAGTAATCGTATCATCACTATGCTTGCCACCCCAGAAGGCAAATTTAGATGTACCTAATGTATATTTAAGAGTACCATACATACCTTTCGACATATTATTAGCATTGTTATACCCAATATCTAAAGATATATGTGGTGTCAATTGTAATTCAGCACCGATTTTAATGCCTTTATAATGGTTAGCATTTCGTGCAGTAAACCACGGC
>URPT01000072.1 GCA_900549845.1 uncultured Veillonella sp.
AGCATAACATTAGCTATATTTCTTACAATCACATAACAATAAAAAGGACTATACGAGATATCTCGTATAGTCCTTTTGTTGTTAAGGTATCTTAGTATTCCATTGTATTCTATACTACTAGTTTAGTATTTAAATATCCTTCAAATACCATCTAGTAGTATAGGTGTATGAGACGTTACATCGTAACCTATTATTTCTCAATATTAACGATGTTTACGATAATTTCTACGGCTTTTTTCATGTCATCAATACATGCGAATTCGTGACGACCATGTAGGTTTTCTACGCCAGTAAAGATATTAGGAGTAGGGATGCCCATGAAGGAAATTTTAGAACCATCTGTACCGCCACGGATAGGGTCGCAAATAGGAGTAATACCTGCTTTTTCCATGGCTGCTTTAGCTACGTTGACACATTCCATGTTGTCTTTGATGATATCGTACATATTGTAATATTGATCTTTTACGGAGACTTCGCAAACTTTACGGCCATAGATTTCATTTAATGTTTGACCAGCTTGTAAGAAGAATGCTTTTTTCGCTTCGAACAATTCTTTGTCATGATCGCGAATGATGTAGTTCATTTTGCCTGTATCTACTTGTGTTTCCATGCTCATGAGCATAAAGAAACCTTGGCGACCACAGGTGTGTTCAGGAACGGCAGCACCTGGTAATAGGGCATCGAATTGCATTGCTAATTTTGCACAGTTAATCATGATGCCTTTTGCAGTGCCTGTATGAACAGATACACCTTTGAGGGTCACTGTACCGCCTGCAGCATTGAATGTTTCGTATTCAAGTTGACCGAGGCTTTCACCATCAATTGTATAGGCAAAATCAACAGGAAATTCTTTGACATCAAAGTGATCGGCGCCAGTGCCGATTTCTTCGTCTGGACCGAAAGCGCACATGATTTTTCCGTGCTTGATTTCTGGATGAGCTACGAGGTAGGCGAGAGCTTCCATGATTTCGCAGATGCCAGCTTTGTCGTCACCGCCTAGTAGTGTAAGACCATCGGTTACCACCAAGGATTTACCAATATAGTTCTTTAAATTAGGGAAATCTGCACGACGTGTGTAGATTTGATGCTCTTCGTTGAGGCAAATATCGCTACCATCATAGTTTTCTACAATGCGAGGTTTAATATTTTCTGCGTTGTAATCAGCTGTATCCATATGAGCGATAAAGCCAATAGCAGGTGCTTTTTCATCTGTATTAGCATTTAATGTGCCGATAACAAAACCATTTTCACGGTTGTAAAAAACTTCATCTAAACCGATTGCTTTTAAATCAGGAACAAGTACATTAGTTGCAAAATCTACTTGTGTTTGTGTACTCGGAATAGTAGTGCTTTCTTCGTTTGACCGAGTATTTATGCTTGTATAGCGTACAAAACGTTCGACCATTGATTCCATAATGAGCCTCCTCGTAAGTAAACATACGTGTTATACATATTGGTATAAATGCTGTATATAATAAAGATTCTTAATATACTTTCATTGTAGAACAGGGGCGATGAAAATGCAAAATAAATATTTACGGAAGGTGTGATATTTTATTCGCATAATGCATAGAAAATCATTGAACCATATATAGTGCCGTGTTAGTATAAAGGTGAATAGTTATACGTTTGTACATTTTCTGTGAGGAGGTTTTACCATGTCGGACGAAACTCGTTCTATTCCGCCCGTAGAACCCGTATTAGATCCTAAGAAGGATTACGTAGAGATTAACTCATATGTAGTATTCTGGGGCCTATTCTATGCGGCAATTTTCACACTGGCTGTAGGGTATTTATGTTTGAAAATTGGTCAAACAGTAGATGCCTTTGCTCCAGTATCTGTACTTGCTATGGGTACAGCAGTTATTTTGAAACGGCAAAATGCTTTTGCCGAAACGGTTCACATTCAGGCTATCGCTAGTTCTAGTACGAACACATTAGCTGGTGCCATGTTCTTCTTACCAGCTCTATACATTTGGAATGTTACAGATGTAACCTTTGTACAAATGGCGATTCCTATTATCCTTGGTGGCGTACTTGGTGTTCTATTATGCGTTATGTTCCGTCGCTACTTTGTTGAGGAAATGCACTATGTGTATCCGTTCCCAAGCGGTCGTGCTGCTGCTGAAGTGCTAATGAGTAATGAAGGTAGCAAAGCGAAACTCATGCTTGGTTCTGGTCTTATCGCTCTTGTATATGACTTTATTCTTAACAGCCTCGGCTGGTGGGAAGAGGTTATCCGTACTACCGCATTTAAATGGGGCACTGCTTTGGCAGATCAAACTAAGTTAAATGCTGCTGTAGATACAGATGCTGCATTGCTTGGCCTTGGTTACTTTACAGGCTTACGGTATGCAGCTATTATCGCAGCTGGTTCCTTCTTCTCTTGGTTCGTATGTATTCCAATCGTATACTATTTAGCTCCGGAACATATCATGCAAATCAATGGGCATGCAGTTCCACTTGCAGAAGCTCCTATTCGTAAAGTATTCTTAGACTATGTTCGCCATATTGGTATCGGTATGCTTGCTATGGCAGGTATCATCGGATTGCTCAATATGTCTAAGGTAGTAGCTAGTGTTGTAAAAAATGCAGTACTTGATATTTTCAGTTCCAAAACCGTTGATGTTAACTTACTTCGTACACAACGTGACGTTCCTACATCTTGGATTGGCGCTGGCATCTTATTATGTACAGTTCTATTTGCAGCATATTTCCACTTTATGTATGCTGAAAGCTTCTCCCAAACAATCGTAGCATTCTTAATCGTTCTAATTATGTCCTTCTTATTATCTGTAGTAGGTATCAGCTCCATTGCTTATACAGGTACAGAACCAGTATCTGGTATGACAATCTTCATGATTATCATTTCCGCTGTATGCTTAACAGCTGCAGGTATGACTGGTAAAGTCGGTATGATTGCAGTCCTCATGATGGCTTCCTTCATCGGTACAACCATCGGTATGGCTGGTAACTTCATGTCTGAACTCAAAGTAGCGCACATGACAGGTGCTACACCTAAGAAAATGGAACAATGGCAAATCGTTGGTACCATTCTTTGTGCCGTACTTTCTGTAGGCGTTATGATCCTCTTGAACGATGCATATGGCTTCGTAGGAGACCATGCATTAAATGCTCCACAAGCGAATGCTATGGCTGCTATCATTGAGCCAATGATGACTGGTGGTAGTGCTCAATGGCCTCTATACATGGCTGGTGCATTATTTGCTATTATCTTGTGGATGGTAAAAGTTCCACCATTGGCATTTGCTCTTGGTACATACTTGCCAATGGAAATCAACACACCATTACTTATCGGTGGTTTGATTGCATACTTCGTACAAAATAGTACAAAAGATAAAGAATTGGCAGATCTTCGCTTCTCCAAAGGTAGCACAATTGCATCTGGTCTCGTAGCTGGTGGTGCTATTGGTTCTTTATTCAGTGCCGTACTTCGTATTGCAGGTGTTGATGTATTCGCTCAAGACTGGGTTGAAACACCAGAAGCAACATACCTCAGTATCGTAATGTACTTGTTACTCTGTGTATTCTTGTACAAAGTAGCTATGTACGTAAAAGCTAAAAAAGCTAAATAAAGAATAAAATATATCCTTAAGCATGTGAGTATATTGTTTGATTAAAAATTGTTAGGAATTCTCCACTCTAGGGATGACCGCCTTTACCGAGGTTTTGTTTAATTGGTAAAGGCGGTCTTTTTATAGAGCTAATAACTTTTTTGATATAGCTAAAAACTATGTGAGTTTAAAACCTATTTATATGATTGGATTAATTGACCTCAACTATATCGAATGTTATCATAATACTATAATACCTTTAGAGGTATTATTTTTATTATGTTCATGTAATGTAAGTATAGATATAATAGTTGATTAAATAGAACTCCTGTTTCTAAGTAAACAGGGTTAAGTAGGGGCAATTATGAAATTTAAGAAAATCGCAGCTCTTTTAGGAGCTTTCACCATTGCTAGCAGCTTGTTTATCGCTGGTTGTGGCAATACAGGTACGAGTCAAAAGACATGGCGCGTCGGCACTGATGCGACCTATGCACCATTTGGCTTTAAAGATAAAGATAGCGGTAAATTAGCAGGTTTTGATATCGATATTATCAATGCTATTGCAAAAGAAGAGGGCATTGAAGCAGATATTCAAAACTTGAACTTTGATGCACTGTTACCTGCATTACAAAGTAATACCATCGACATTGCTATTTCAGATATGACTATTTCTGAAGAACGAGCAAAATCTGTAGATTTCAGTAAACCATACTATATTGCAGGTAATGGTCTCGTTGTTAATATAGATAACACAAATATTAATAGCTTTAAGGATCTAGAAGGCAAGCGTATCGGTGTATCTATTGGTTCTACGGGGGCTGAAATTGCTAGTAAGATTCCTAATGCTGATGTGCGCCAGTTCAATATCATTGTTGATGCCTTTTTAGAACTACAAAATAAAGGTGTCGATGTAGTTATTAATGATACGCCGGTAAACGAATATTATGTTAATGGGAAGGGTAAAGGTATCGCAAAAGTCACTGGAGAAGACTATGATGCGGCACCACTTGGTATTGCTGTGAAAAAAGGTAATACAGAGCTTCTCAATAAAATTAACGATGGCCTAGCTAAGATTAAAGCAAATGGCAAATATGCTGAGATTTATAAAAAATGGTTTGGTAAAGAACCACCAGCAGAGGTGTTAAAATAGTTTGTAGATAGTACCCAAGCGTATTATTTGATATAATACGCTTGGTAAGCCTCAAGTTGTAAGAGGCAAAGTATAGAATGGGTGATATGATGGCTAAACGAAGAGCATTTTTAGATATAATTAAACAGAAGGGCGCCCTCGTTTTAGATGGTGGGTTAGGGTCAGAATTAGAACGTTATGGCTGCGATCTTCAACATAAGTTGTGGTCTGCTAAGGTTCTTATGGATCAACCAGATATCATCAAGAAAATACATATTTCCTACTTAGCAGCTGGAGCAGACATTATTCAAAGCTCTGGCTATCAAGCAACTGTAGCAGGCTTTAAAGGATTAGGGCTTGGTACGGAAGAGGCCATAGAACTCGTTAAATTATCTGTTCGTCTAGCAATACAAGCTCGTAATGAGTTCGTGGAAGCCAAGGCAAGTGGGGCTCTTACACTTAGAGGCATTAAGCTAGGAGAAGAAACAGCAGACGGCGTTAAATATTTTTCTGAAGGTGCATTACCTAAACCATTAGTAGCAGCCTCTGTAGGCCCATACGGAGCTTTTTTGGCGGATGGCTCTGAGTACCGTGGTTATCCTGATGTACAAACTGAGTATCTCGAGGTGTTCCATATTCCTCGCTTAGCCTTATTCTGTGAAGAAAATCCTGATATACTATCCTTTGAAACAATACCATCCTATGATGAAGCCATTGCTATTGCTCGGGCCATGTCTGATCCATATACATCAAGAGGGATTCCTGGATGGATTGCCTTCTCTTGTAAGGATGAACATCATGTCTCTAGTGGGGAAACAATCATTAAATGCGCGGAAATGATCGATAAGGTTCGTCCTATAACCGGTATTGGTATCAATTGTACTAAACCTGAATATGTAGAGTCCTTGGTTAAGGATATTCGTACAGTCACTGATAAACCAATTGCTGTATATCCAAATCTTGGTGAAAGCTATGATAGTGAAACTAAGACTTGGTATGGTGACCCAGGATCCTTTGTTGATTATGTAGATTCATGGCGCGAGGCCGGTGCTAATATTATAGGTGGATGCTGTCGAACGACACCTGAAATCATTGGTGATATTGCTAAAAAAATTCATAAATAACTAGTAAGTAAATAGAAAGGCTATTCCTTTATATAGGAATAGCCTTTTTAGATTCTAGTAAAAGATTATTAGCTTGTAGTATGTGATATAGAAACGGAAATAGTAATGTAAATATAATAAAAGAGGTGATATATTAGTATTACCTCTTCTTCTTGGATAATAAAAAAGCAGTGCTTAAGCACTGCTTTTATTATGGCGGAGAGACAGGGATTTGAACCCTGGGTACGGGATAACCGCACACATGATTTCCAATCATGCTCCTTCAGCCGCTCGGACACCTCTCCATGTATTCTGTTGTGTAACAGGTACTTGTATAGTATATGAAAAAGTTAGATTTATGTCAAGCAAAAAATCGTGAAAATCTTAGACTTTCATAAGACTTTTAAACTCTATTAATTTAGCTTGGTTTCTACTGTTAGTAGTAATAATTAAATTGTAAAAATGTTACGCAACATATTGTTAAAACGTAAGATATGTATCCTTTGAAGTATAAGAAAAAAGACCGCCTAAACAGGCGGTCTTTAGTTTGTATATTATAATACTTCTTTGATTTCAGCTGCATCGATGGATGCTTTGATATCGTCTGCCATTTTTTCGATTTTTGGAAGATCTTCTGGTTTTAAAGAAGATTTGATATCAAGTGGTTCGGATATGATTTCAATGTCTTTGAAGTCGTTTTCAAAGTGAGCAACCATTGTTTTCATTGCAGCAGATGCCCAAGAGTGGTTACCAATGATGGATACCTTATGGTTTTGGAAGTTAAGTGCTTTTAATTCATGAATGAAGTTTTCCATAGTAAGGTATAGGTTCAAATTGTATGTAGGTGCAATTGTTACCAAGTTAGTGTATTTCCAAGCATCAGCGATAATGTAGGAAGCGTTAGTTTTGGAAACATCATAGATTTTAATATCTGTTACGCCGCGTTTAGACAATTGTTTTGCCAATTGTTGTGCAATAGCACGAGTGTTACCGTACATAGAACCGAAGGCAATAACAACACCTTTTTTACAAGCTGTGTAGCTGGACCAGTGCAAGTATTTGCGCAAGATATAATCGATAGTTTCAGGTGTACGCCAGATAGGACCATGTAGTGGAGCAATGCGTTTGATGTCAAGACCAGAAACTTTACGAATAGCATTTTGTACTTGAGGACCGTATTTACCAACTATATTTGTGTAGTAACGACGAGCTTCTTCTTCGTATGTAGCAACGTAATCAGTTTGGTCTGCAAAGATGTTACCGTTAACTGTACCGAATGTACCGAAAGCATCTGCAGAGAATAATGTACCAGTAGATTTTTCATATGTACAAGTTACTTCTGGCCAGTGAACCATAGGCATAGTGTAGGAAACAAGTGTATGTTTACCAAGGCAAATTTCGTCGCCTTCTTTTACAGTGTAGTATTGGTCAGGTTTTGGAGAATTGTAGAATTGCTCGAACATGCGGAATGTTGTAGCATTACCAACCATTTTACAGTTTGGATAGCGTTCCAATGTTTCCAATAATGTTTGGCAATGGTCTGGTTCCATATGGTTTACGACGATGTAATCAAGATCGCGACCATTTAATAGATGAGTCAAGTTATCAAAGTATTCTTCGCGAATTTCTGCATCAACAGAGTCTACAACACAAGTTTTTTCATCGTCGATGAAATAGCTGTTATAGCTAACACCATTTGGAATAGGGAATAAGTTTTCAAAACGTTCTGTGGTCCAGTCATTACTACCAATCCAGTAGATATTATGGGTCATTTTCTGAGCACAATGCATAATAAAATCCTTTCTTAACTCACATTTGTTATGTATAGGTTTACACGAATTCTCATGTTCGTAAATATATCATCAACTTATAATACTAATATTTTCGAAAAAAATCAATATTGAAAAGCCTACCCCAAGGAGTAGGCTTTCACCTGAAAGAATAGTCATAAATTATTTAAAGTATTTTACACCAGATGTAAAGATTGGCATCTCTAATTGACCAGGAATATTTTTGCTAATTCCTGTGCCACAGCGTTCGGAGTGTGCCATTTTACCAAATACGCGACCATCAGGACTATAAATACCTTCAATAGCAGCTGCAGATTGGTTAGGGTTGAAGCGGCTATCCATAGATGCAATACCATCAAAGTCTACATATTGTGTAGCAATTTGACCAGTTTTATTGAATTCCAATACTTGTTGAGGGGATGCGATGAAGCGACCTTCACCGTGAGAGATAGGTACAGTGTAGATTTCGCCTGCTTTAGCATC
>URPT01000073.1 GCA_900549845.1 uncultured Veillonella sp.
GGCATACCTGTATGCTTCATACATTCAATCAATTCTAACCAATCCATATCTTCATCATGGAATACACGGATACCACCAGCAGAACGTTCTACGAAGGGCAATAGACCTTCTTTATCATAGTAACGCAATGTAGAAGGTGCCACATTTAGTTTTTTTGCGATTTCGCCAACAGTATATGTCATAGGACCTCCTTTTGGGTTCATATTAAATTCGTAAAAGATTTAGTGTCAGGAGTAATGTATTAAGCGTATAATATACGTATATTTTTAAGGTTAGAGTTAAGTTTTACGTTCTCGCTTGACTTAAACCTAACTTTAAGTTCTATACTTATTACATGCTGGACATACAGTATAGCACGGTTAGTAATACAATACAAATTCTAGAGGTTGTATTGTTATATGACACCTAATGAAAGGAACACATATGAACTTAATTGATATAAAATCTCCAGCCGATTTAAAAGGCTTATCCATTGCTGAATTAACAGATTTAACAGCACAGGCTCGTCAAGCTCTCATGACAAAGGTCTCTGAGCACGGTGGTCATTTTGGTCCACCTATGGGGGCAGCAGAAATAATTATGGCCTTACACTATGTATTTAACTCTCCTGTAGATAAAATCGTATATGACGTATCTCATCAGTCCTATGTACATAAGATGGTTACCGGTCGTGCATTGGCGTTCTTAGATCACGATTATTATGATGATGTAACGGGCTATACAGATCCTACTGAAAGTGAGCATGATTTCTTTAACATTGGTCATACGTCCACATCTATCTCCTTAGCATCTGGCCTGGCTACTGCTCGAAATTTAAAGGGCGACTCTGAAAATATTATTGCTATCATTGGTGATGGTTCTTTATCTGGTGGGGAAGCCTTTGAAGGTCTAGATTATGCGGCCACATTAGATAGTAATATGATTATTATCGTTAACGATAATGACCAATCCATTGCAGAAAACCATGGTGGTTTGTATCGTGGCCTTCGTGAATTACGCCAGACTAATGGTGAAAGCTCTAATAATATTTTTAAGGCCCTTGGTTTAGACTATCGTTTTGTAGCAAAGGGTAATGATTTAGAAACATTGATCAATGTATTCAAGGATGTAAAAGACATTGATCATCCAATCGTTTTACACATCGTTACTCAAAAGGGTAAGGGTTATGCCATTGCAGAGCAAAATAAAGAGGCCTTCCACTGGACAATGCCTTTTGATTTAGAAACAGGTAAACTCAAAAAGGAACATCATGGTCCGACCTATGCTGGTACAATTGCGGACTATTTGATGGAACAAATTAAAGTAGATCCAACAGTGGTAGCTATTAATGCAGGGACACCAGGTGGCTTCGGCTTTAACGCTGAATGGCGTAACGAAGCTGGTAAACAATATATCGACGTAGGCATTGCGGAAGAACATGCCATTGCAATGAGTTCTGGTATTGCAAAAAATGGCGGTAAGCCAGTGTTCAGTGTAGATAGTACCTTCTTACAACGCGCTTATGACCAATTGGTTCAAGATCTTTGCGTCAATAATAACAGTGCAGTCATCATCAATCATATGGCATCTGTATATGGAATGAACGATGTCACGCATTTAGGGTTCTTTGATATACCTATGCTTACTAGCATTCCTAATTTAGTATACTTAGCACCTACTAGTAATGAAGAACTATTGGCTATGACTGAATATGCTGTGCATCAACATGAGTATCCTGTGGCAATTCGTGTTCCTGTAGGTGAATTTATATCTACTGGTGAAGCTGATACGACTGATTACAGTATTTTAAATAAATCTGAAGTGACTCGTCGTGGTGAACGCATTGCCTTATTAGGCCTTGGTAATTTCTATCATCTAGCTAATCAAGTGGCTGATGAATTGGCTAAAGACGGTATTAACGCAACCGTAGTTAACCCTAAATTTGCTTCTGGTCTTGATGAAGCATTACTGGAAGAATTGAAAGCAAATCATTCCGTAGTATTTACTTTGGAAGATGGTGTAGTTGAAGGCGGTTGGGGGCAACGTATCGCTAGTTTCTATGGTCCATCTGATGTGCGCGTTAAAAACTATGGTATTGCTAAAGAATTCCACGATCGTTATGATGCAACAGAATTGTTACGAGAAAATGGTGTTTCTTTAGAGCAAATTGTGGCTGATGCAAAACAAATTTTATCCGTTTAGTTTGATAAAATATTAAATAAATAATTTTATCTACAAATGCAGTAGAAATATGGTTTTGCCCTGTTTCTACTGCATTGCTTTTTGTTCTATATTTTATAAAAATATAAAATTTGTTAAAAGATTATAGATTTTTTTCGAATAGGACTATAAAAATTAGATGAAGTATTATATAATATTATCTACAGTATGTATTACAGTAGAACAAGTTTGTTGTTAATGTACAAAAATATCACAGTATTATATAAGTAAGTATTAATGAAAAGGGAGATTGTAAGACGTTGAAAAAAGTATTAACCTTAACATTAGCCGTGGCCATCGTCGCCGGTGGCTATATGTCTGAGGCTAATGGGGCGGGAGAACAGCCTTCTAAGCAGGCACCGTCTATATCTGAGATAAACATATATACGCCTAAAGAACTCAATGCACGTCAAAAAGACTTGGTTGATATCGGTCGCTATACGGCATCCGGTGATCAAGGTGCATTGAAAAGTACAATCGCCTCTGCTATTGAGCGAGGTACGTTGACACCGCAAGAGGTGAGTATTGCGATTCGTCAACTTTACTCTGCTGCTGGTTTAAAGCAAATGAATGCAGCATTAGCTACATTTGATCAATTACGTGAGGAGCGTCCTGAGTTTGGCGCTGATTACGAAAAAATGGTTCCAAAGCAAACTGGACTTAGTGCTTTATTGGGGAATGGCACTAATGGGGCTGCTTTGGCTAAGGCTAAAAATGAGGATACAAAAGAAGCGGTTCAATACAATACGTTCCGTATGAAGAAACCAAAACCGCAAAATCGTAATCGCTCTCGCCTTGGTAAGTTGGACCGTGAATTGGTCGCTGCCGCAGCTTTAGGTACGCGTGTAGGTAAAAATAATCTATTCGCTGCATCTGAAAAGAGTTTATCTGAGCTAGGCCTCAGCAAATATCAAATTGAAAATCTTGAATCTTTGATTTTCTAAGAATATAAAGACCTACTTCCAAAGAAGTAGGTCTTTTTTGTATGGTCGATAAGGGAAATGTAATTGACGTTTAACTCCCCCTTTTCTATAATTAATAAGATAGGTATATGACCTGTAATAATAGACATAATTAATGATTAATATAGATGTAATTAATATAGATGTAAGGAGAAAGTATGCGCCTTCGTAGAAAACCGTGGATTGATGAAGCTATCCACGAATATGACTCTCATATCATTTTGTCTGGTCAAGAACAGTACAAGGGCAAATGGCGTGAGTTATTTGCCCATCCTGAACGTCCATTATATATGGAACTTGGAACAGGTAAGGGACGTTTTATTGCAGGCATGTCTGAAGCGTATCCAGATGCTAACTTTGTAGGTTTTGAAGTGCAAATTGGCGTAATTTATTATGCGGCTCAAAAGATTTTTGAAGCAGAGCGTGATAATGCTAAGGTATCTCTCTTTGATATCGCTGGCATTGAAGAGGTTGTAGCGCCTGGTGAAGTAGATCGTTTTTATATCAACTTCTGTGATCCATGGCCTAAGGCGAAACATGCAAAACGTCGCCTTACATACCACACATTCCTTGACCGCTATGCTCGTCTTTTAAAAGATGGTGGGGAAGTGCACTTCAAGACAGATAATGAAGGTTTATTTATGTTCTCTCTTGAAGAATTCAAAGAATGTGGATGGGAACTTAAGAATGTAACCTATGACTTACATAGCACAGACCTTCCAAATGTAAAAACTGAGTATGAAGAGAAGTTCAGTGCTAAAGGGCAACCTATTTTCCGCTTAGAAGCAATTAAGCCAAAAGTACAAAAGGAGGCTTAATATGGAAACACCGAATAAGGGGGATAGTCGGTGGGGCTCACTCTTTAAAAATGATTTACAAGGTATGCTCTTACCTATATTGCTCATCACGATTATAGGTAGTGTAAATATCTTCAGTGCCACCTATATAAGCTCTATTTACGAAAATACAGGGCTCTTAGGCTACTTTACAAAACATATGGGGTTCCTATTGTTTTCAATGGCAATAGGTGTAGTGTTATATCGGTATGATTATAGACAACTACAAAAGCCACATATGTTGCAACGCATCATGATTGTAACACTCATAGGTATGGTGTTAGTCCTAGTGGCTGGCTCTGTCATTAATGGTGCTCGCCGGTGGATTGTTATCGGTCCCGTATCGATACAGCCATCGGAATTTGCTAAGTTAGCGGCCATAATATGGACATCGGCTAAGTTGAGTACTATGAGAAAATGGGGAAAAGCGAGATATAATAATCCACTAACGAATTTACAAGGTTATGTGGGAGAACGGGTAGGTTATATGTTGCCAATGTTAGTTTGGCCTATAATCTTTGCGATTCTAACCATCTTGCAACCAGATATGGGTACTACCGTTCTAATCTTTGGATTCTCCTTCATACTAATTTACTTAGCCGGCTTTGATGGGCGATTCTTTGGCGGTGCCTTTGCCGTAGCTGGTGTGATAGGCTTCATTGCAGCTCGTATGTCGCCGTATCGTTGGGAACGGATTCAGTCTTGGTTCGATCCTTGGCCTCATGCTCAAGATATGGGCTATCAAACTGTACAAGGTCTATTGGCCGTAGGTTCTGGTGGTATTCTTGGGGAAGGCTTTATGCAAGGTACATCTAAGTACTTTTACTTGCCAGAGGCTCATACAGATTTTGCATTTGCCGTGTGGGCTCAAGAAATGGGCTTTGTCGGTGCTGTCTTTGTCGTTCTCTTGGTAGCGGCCTTTACATACTTTGGTTTCCGCATTGCTAATAAATCTCGTGATGAATTTGGCAGATGGTTAGCTATGGGCATAACCTTGCTCATCAGTGGACAAGCATTATTTAATATTGCCATGGTTTGCGGTATTATGCCGGTAACAGGTGTGCCTTTGCCATTTATTAGTTATGGTGGTTCTTCATTGTTAATGAACTTTATGGCCATAGGCTTGTTAGCTAGTGTTGGTCGCCGTAATGTAGAAGGTGTAAAACAAGTTGGTACGGCTGAGGATTTACC
The DNA here is from genome assembly GCA_900549845.1 of uncultured Veillonella sp. Classification (GTDB taxonomy): domain Bacteria; phylum Bacillota; class Negativicutes; order Veillonellales; family Veillonellaceae; genus Veillonella. The sequence goes on from URPT01000073.1 coordinate 5,189, forward strand.
ATCCTTGCGTGAAGAGACACAAAGTCGCTTCAAACCTAAGGCGACTCAAGAAACAGACAAGACTGAAATGCCTGGTCCGTTTAGACCTAGAGAGCCTAGAAGGCCAACGCGTAGACGTCCGAGACCTAAAAATTGATGTGTAATTCTTATGTTTCATAAGAGTAACATATATGTGTAAAATCCAATGCTATATCATACCGGGTATAGCGTTGGAACCTAGTGTTGTTATTGTGGTGAGAGGAAAAAATGAAGGATTATATTGATATTCAAGAGCGCCCGTCTTGGGGGCGTATGTTGCCACTTAGTTTCCAACATTTATTTGCTATGTTTGGCTCTACTGTATTAGTACCATATTTGTTAAAGGTAGATCCTGCAACAGCTTTATTTATGAATGGTATCGGTACATTGCTATACCTATTCGTATGTAAAGGTAAAATCCCTGCATACCTCGGTTCTAGCTTTGCTTTCATTGCTCCTGTAGCTGGTGTATTATCTGCCGGCCTCGGTTATGAGGCAGCTAAAGGTGCCTTCGTTGTATTTGGTTTATCCTTTGTGATTTTATCTGTTCTAGTTCGCTATATTGGTACGCGTTGGATTGATAAGTTATTCCCACCGGCTGCCATGGGTGCTATCGTTGCTATTATTGGTTTGGAATTGGCACCAGTAGCGATGAGTATGTCTGGCCTTATTGGTAATCAAGATTTAGGCATGAGCCACAGCCAAGCTATTTTTATCTCTATGTTTTCCTTAGTTGTTACCTTGCTTGGTACTGTTGTGTTCCGTGGTTTCTTAGCAGTTATCCCTGTTTTGATTGGCGTTGTTTCCGGCTATATATTATCCGCCTTTATGGGTGTTGTTGATTTCTCTAGCGTAGAGGCTGCACCTTGGTTCTCCTTACCGCAGTTCTATGGCATGCCTGTATTTGATATCAATGCAATCATCATGATTATGCCAGCACTCTTTGTAGTATTTGCAGAACATGTAGGTCACTTGGTTGTAACTAGTAACATCGTATCCAAAGACTTGATGAAAGAACCAGGCTTACAACGTTCTTTGCTCGGTGATGGTCTTGCGAATATTTTATCTGGTTTCTTTGGTGCTACACCAAATACGACATATGGTGAAAACATCGGTGTACTCGCTATCACCCGTTGCTTCAGTGTATGGGTTATCGGCGGTGCTGCTGTTCTTGCTATGATTATCTCCTTTGTAGGTAAAGTAGCTGCTCTTATCCATGCTATCCCAGTACCGGTTATGGGTGGTGTATCCATTCTCTTGTTCGGTATCATTGCAGCATCCGGTTTGCGCATGCTTGTAGAACGCAAGGTAGATTATACAAATCCTGTGAACATGATCTTAACATCTGTTATCCTTGTTGTAGGCCTTAGCGGTGCTGAACTTGCTGTAGGTCCTGTTGTGTTGAAAGGCATGGGCCTTGCGACTGTAGTAGGCATGGCAATGAGTATCATCCTATTGATTCTTCAAAAAACAGGCGTTGGTAATGACCAATTGAAAAAAACAGAAGTATAATTATAGTCAAACCTATTGATGAAATAGCATCTTACGATGATGACTGACAATAGTAAAGCTTTAAACTAATATACTTTATAAATAACGACTACTGAATCAGGTATGATCCTGTGAAAGTAGTCGTTTTTATTATCTTATACATATCATCGTTTAATACTTGTGAACCGAATAGGTTTAGGATGTAAGACTATTTGATATGAAATAGATTTATATGATAAGGGTTATCTTTATAATTTATTCTTTATATTGTATAATGAAGATATAAGTTGTATAAAATTAATTATTATTTTGGTCATATAAAGGACGTAACGATGTCTGATCAACACAATACAAATAACAATCAAAATACATATACAAATAATGAACGTAGCGATAGCTTTGGTAGTAATGCTCACTTCGGAGAGCCAAATACACGGGTATTATCTGATGATGAGCGCCGTGACTTTGATGGTGTAACCATTGAAGAGGTAGGAGACTCTGTTCATGTGGACTCTACACCTAGTAATATGAATGAAGAATATCAACGCGGTGAAGAGTACAATCAATATGGCCCTCATGTTAAGGTGTATAGCTTTAATAGTACAAGCTGGCTTAGTCGCATCATTTTGATTATCGTTCTAGCCGTTGTATTAGCGGCAGTAGTTTTCTTTGGCGGCATTATCCTATCCGTAGTAGGTGTTGTCATTTTAGTGGGTGCTATTGTTTCCTTTATCTTTGGCCTCTTTTAATGGTATAATATATATATTATGACTAGACGGTGGCTGAGCCATTCGATGATTTAAAGGGGACCTATGAACGTAGTTTTATCCACATTAAACTCAAAATTTATACATTCCTCCCTGGCTTTGCGGTATCTGAAAGCCTACGGGCAGGCTCACGGACAGGCATACGATATAGTAGAATATACTATTAATATGCCTGTTTTACATATTCTTAGCGATATTACAGAGCGCAATATAGATGTATTGGGCTTCGCTTGCTATATCTGGAACATTGAAATGACCTTACATGTGGTGGACATGGTGAAAGCAGTTCGACCAGATATTAAAATTATCTTAGGTGGACCAGAAGTATCTTTCACAGCCGATGAAATTCTAAATCGTTGCCATGCTGTAGATTATGTTGTACAAGGTGAAGGGGAAGAAGCTTTCTACCAACTCATTAGTGCATTACAAAATGGTAAGGATGGATTAGAAGAAAAAATCCCTGGTGTACGAGGACGTCATATTTCAGGTGAACTTATGGGCTCTACAGAGGCGGTAGAGGTTAAAGATCTTAGTACCATTCCATTCCCATATGTAGAAGAGGATATGGAGGATTTAGAACATAAAATCATCTATTATGAATCCTCTCGCGGATGT
>URPT01000074.1 GCA_900549845.1 uncultured Veillonella sp.
TGTACCGTTCATAGTTGTTGCTTCGCATGGCAATACAACGCCACCTACAGAAGTCCAAGCTAGACCATTTACATAGCCAATTTGCGGTTTCTTTTCATGCTCTTGGTCAACAAAGAGTGGAGCGCCCAAGAATTCGTGAAGATTTTTTGTCGTTACTTTCGGTGCATCTCCATCTTCTTCAACGACTTTATAAGCAATTTTACGACAAATCTTAGCGATTGTTTTTTCCAAGGTACGAACACCCGCCTCACGAGTATATTCGGAAACTACCTTTTTCAACACTGCATCAGATAATTTAACCTTGTAATCTTCAAGGCCATTTTTCTTGATTTGTTTAGGTACTAAATAGCGCTTAGCAATCTCTAATTTCTCTTGTTCCATATAGCTAGATAATTCGATGATTTCCATACGATCTAACAATGGACCAGGAATATTGGATGCAACGTTAGCCGTTGTAATCCAGAATACTTCAGAGAAATCGAATGGTACTTCGATAAAGTGATCGCTAAATGTACTATTTTGTTCTGGATCCAATACCTCTAACAATGCAGAGGATGGATCACCTTTATAGTCAGATGCTAATTTATCAATTTCATCCAACAAGAATACAGGGTTCTTAGTGCCTACATTCTTGAGGCCTTGAATCATACGACCAGGCAATGCGCCAATATAGGTACGACGATGGCCGCGAATTTCAGCTTCATCGCGAACACCACCTAAGGATGCACGGATGAACTTGCGGTTCATCGCTTTAGCTATAGACGTAGCCAAGGATGTTTTACCAACCCCTGGTGGGCCTACTAAGCAAAGAATAGAACCACTATTCTTACCAGTTAACTTACGAACAGCCAAGAATTCAAGGATGCGTTTCTTAACCTTTTCAAGGCCATAATGATCCGCTTCAAGCATGTCATGAGCTTCCTTGATATCCAAACGATCCTCAGTCAATTCATTCCACGGTAACGCCAATACCCAATCTAGGTAATTGCGCAAAATTGTTGCTTCTGGCATCAATTGTGGCATGCGGCTATAACGAGAAATTTCTTTATCGATACGTTCATGTACATCTTCGCTAAGGTTAAGTGCTTTTAATTTAACACGTAACTCTTCAGCTTCTTCCTCTGGATCCCCTTTGTCACCCAATTCATCGTGGATAACACGGATTTTTTCGCGTAAGAAATATTCTTTTTGCGCTTTTTCCATAGATTGACGTACTTGATTATTAATGGAGTTTTCCAAATCAGAGATTTGTAATTCCATATTCAAAATGCCTACAATCATATTTAAACGACGAGCTACAGATAACTCTTCAAGTAACTCTTGGCGTTTAGTATTATTAATAGGCAATAAGAACGCAACTTGATCAGCCAATTCACATGGGTCGCGCAACTCCATTACGCGTGTAACGCCTTCATCTGTAACAGATTTAGCCTCTTCAGCCCATTCGCCGAATTTAGACTGAACCAAACGACGATACGCTTCTAGCTCAACATCGTCTTCAAATTCGGAGGCTACCCGTTCGTAGTCCCCTACATAGTACGGATCCATACTTGTAATATTCATTACGCGAATACGTGTAATGCCCTCTACAAGAACACGTACAATACCACCTGGTAAGCGTAACATTTGCTTAATTTTTACTAATGTACCCATTTGGGCTAAGTCATGAACAGTTGGCGCATCAACAGCATCATCCTTTTGGCTGACAACTGCTAAAATGCGATCCTCGTTCATTGCGGCTTCCACCGCTTTAATGGATTTGTCTCGACCGATATCGAGGTGAATCACGATATTCGGATATACAACCATGCCTCTAAGAGGTACAGTTGGAATCCCAACTTCGAGTAAATTCATACTTCCTCCAGGTATTTATATTATGAAAAGAAACTCATTCCTACACAGAAATGAGTTTCTTCGAATTACGATTTCAACTGGATGTCTTGGTCTGCCTCATTTTTGAGTATAGGTTCACCTGTGCTCAACACGGATTCACGATTTACTATGCACTTAGCTACTTCCGGCATGGAAGGAACCTCGAACATAACGCGTTTCATCACCTTTTCAATGATAGCACGCAAACCACGAGCACCTGTTTTTCGCTGTAATGCTTCATCAGCGATTTCTTCTAATGCATCTTCAGTGAAAGTTAACTCTACACCATCAAGGGATAGAATTTTTTCATATTGTTTTGTTAATGCATTTTTAGGCTTTGTCAAAATTTGGATCAATGCATCTCTATCCAATTGATCCAATGTTACCATAACAGGTAAACGACCAATGAATTCTGGAATTAAACCAAATTTCAATAAATCTTCAGGTACAACATCTTTTAAGATAGCTGATACATTACGTTCTTCTTTGCGCTGTACGTCTGCACCAAAACCAAGGGTTTTCTTAGCAGTACGCTTAGTAATAACCTTGTCCATACCATCAAATGCACCACCACAAATAAAGAGAATATTTGTAGTATCAATTTGAAGCATTTCTTGATTTGGATGCTTTCTGCCACCTTGAGGTGGAACAGAAGCTACGGTACCTTCTAACAGTTTCAACAGTCCTTGTTGAACACCTTCACCGCTAACGTCACGAGTGATGGAAGGATTATCACCTTTACGTGCAATCTTATCAATTTCATCGATATAAATAATGCCACGTTCAGCCCGAGCTATATCATAATCTGCAGCTTGGATAATTTTAAGCAAGATATTTTCCACATCTTCCCCTACATAACCAGCTTCAGTTAAGCTTGTAGCATCTGCAATAGCAAATGGTACTTCTAGCATTTTCGCTAAGGTTTGAGCCAATAGTGTTTTACCACTACCAGTAGGACCAATGAATAAAACATTAGCCTTTTGTAATTCTACATCATCAACTACATTATCTGTTTGTAAACGTTTGTAGTGATTATATACAGCCACAGCTAAAGAGATTTTAGCATCATCTTGACCAATAACATATTCGTCAAGATGAGCTTTAATTTCTCTCGGCGTTGGCAATTCTTTTAAGTTGAAGTCATCCGCCTCTACGTCACCTAACTCATCAGCGATAATACGTTCACATACTTCAACGCATTCATCACAAATATATACGTTAGGACCCGCTACTAATTTGCGGACTTCTTCGCTTGTGCGTCCACAAAAACTGCAGCGCATAGTGTCTTTATCTTTTGCCAAGGGGCGCCTCCATTACTTGCTTTCTACAGGTTCTCTTGTGAGTACCTCATCGATTAAGCCGTATTCAACGGCATCCTGAGCACTCATGAAGTTATCGCGATCTGTATCGCGCGCTACAACCTCAATATCTTGTCCACTGCGAGAAGCTAAGATACCATTTAATTCTTCACGCATACGAAGAATCTCACGGGCATGGATTTCAATTTCAGATGCTTGCCCTTGTACACCACCTAATGGTTGGTGAATCATAACGCGCGCATGAGGTAACGCATAGCGTTTACCTTTAGCACCTGCTGTTAAAAGCACAGCACCCATGCTCGCCGCAGAGCCTACACAAATGGTAGACACATCTGGTTTGATATATTGCATCGTATCATAAATAGCCATGCCGGCAGTTACAACACCGCCGGGGCTATTAATGTACAAATGGATATCCTTATCAGGATCCTCTGCTTCTAGGAACAGCATTTGTGCAATAACCGCATTTGCTACATTATCGTCGATAGGTCCACCTAGGAAGATAATGCGATCCTTTAACAAGCGAGAGTAAATATCATAGGAACGCTCGCCGCGTTCACTTTGTTCAACTACGATTGGTACATACATATATTCACCTTTTCATGTACCTAGTTGAGCAAACTATTATTTAGCCGCTTCAGCGCCTTTTGCATTATCAATAATGAATCGAGCTGCTTTTTTGCGAGCTACAGAGCCTGCCAACATAGCTACACGACCTTCTTTTGCAATAATATCCCAAACTTCTTTAGGATCTGCCCCAAAGTTTTGAGCCATAATGAAGATTTCACGGTTCATATCATCTGGAGTTACTTCGATACCTTCAGCAGTTGCGATAGCGTCTAATACTAAATCAGCGCGTACGTTTTCAGCTGCGGAATCTTTGTATTCAGAGCGTAAATCTTCGATAGTTTTGTTGGAGAATTTCAAGTAGTCATCAAGTTTCAAGCCACGGCCTTCCATGTTCATAGCCAATTCTTGAATCATTTGTTCTACGCGATCTTCGATCATTACTTCTGGGATGTCTACAGTTGCATTTTTAACAGCTGTTTGAATCAAGTCAGCATTGTAAGTATCGATTGCGCGACGGGAAGCTTCTTCTTCCATTTTAGCGCGAAGATCTTTTTTCAATTCTTCAATAGTTTCGTAAGAGCTTGCTTCTTTTGCGAACTCATCGTTCAATTCAGGCAACTCTTTACGTTTAATGTCATGGATATGAGTTTTGAATTCTGCTTCTTTACCAGCAAGTTCTGCTACGAAGTAGTCTTCAGGGAATGTTACTTTTACAGTTACATCATCGCCAGCTTTAGCGCCGATCAATTGATCTTCGAAGCCAGGAATGAAGCTACCAGAACCGATTTGTAATGGGTAGGATTTACCTTCACCACCATCGAATGGTTTACCGTCAATGGAACCAGCGAAGTCGATTACTGCGAAGTCGTCTTTTTGAATTGTAGCGCCTTCTTCAGCAACAACCATTTTCGCTTGTTGTTCACGAATGTTGTTCAATTGTTCTTCGATTTGTTCGTCAGTTACTGTAGCGTCTTGTTTTTCTGCTTCTAAGCCTTTGTAATCGCCAAGTTTAACTTCAGGGCGTTTAGTTACAGTAGCTTTGAAAATCAAGTCTTTACCTTCTTCGAATTGTTCGCGTTCGATTTCTGGTTCAGATACAGGAACGATATCATTTTCACGAAGTGCAGCACTGTAGTTTTGGCTAGCCAATACTTCGAATGCTTCTTCCAAGATAGCTTCTTTGCCGAAGTTCATTTCCAAAACACGGCGAGGCGCATGGCCTTTACGGAAGCCAGGAATGTTTACTTGACCTGCAATGCGTTTTACAGCTTGTTTGATGCCTTTGTCTACTTCTGCTGCAGGTACTTCAATAGTTAACGTTACTACGTGTTGATCAACAGGATTTACAGTTGCTTTCATTTAAAATATGTCCTCCTCGAAGGGCAATACGCCCAAATTTCTGTAGTATATTATGCACTCCTAATAATAACATAAATGCAAGGTCAATGCAATTCTTCTCAATTTACACTAAAAGACCACCCCAAAACGGGTGGTCTTTCTATGTATTACATAATTATGCGAATTAGTTATCTTTAGCAATCAATTTAATGATGTCACGGCGAGATAAGATACCAATCAAATGGTAATCCTTATCTACTACAGGAACATTTTTCAAATGTTGATCAAGCATAACAGATACAATTTCTTCTACATCTTTATCCGGTGTAGTTGTAATTACTTCTTCAGTCATCAACTCATGAACATGAGACGCTAACAATTTTTTAAATTGAGCATTATATTCGCCAATGCCATTGTAATAGATACTAGCGCCTAATACATTTACATAGTGAGGTACATGAGGACGTACTTTTTTGTAAAGCAAATCGCCTTCAGAAATAATACCTAATAATTTATTGTTGTCATCCACTACGGAAACAGCTGTTAAATTATATTTTACCAACAAATCAGCTACATCAGAAATTGGCGCATCTTTGCCAACAGTAACAGGGTATTTATTCATTACTTCTTGAATTTTCATAGTGAATTCCTCCTTACAAATACATCTTGCTTTATTATACTATTCGACATAATATAATAAAACTCCTTTTTTTATAAGAATATTAGATAAATAATTTATAAGTCTATTATTAATAGTATTTCTTATACTGATACTAAAGCAATCTACACTCATCATAATATATATTATTTATTCAATCGATATGCTCTATTTAAATTAACTACATCACCAATGATATGGTTCATTGCGATTAATTTTAGATGCTCTATAAATTTGCTCTACTAGCAATAAGCGTACCATTTGATGGGTAAACGTCATAGGGCTAAAGGATAATTTATAATTCACGGACTTGCGCAACTCATCGCTTACACCAAAAGCACCGCCAATGATGAACGCCATATCACTTATACCATCGACTTCTAGTTTAGCTATTGTTTTGGCCAAGTCTTCAGAGGACATCGTTTTACCGTACACATCTAACAACACTGTATAAGCATTCTTTGGAACAGCTTTTAATAAACGTTCCCCTTCTTCTGCAACGACTTGTTTGCGATCCGCATTACTCGGCTTATCTCCAATTTTACTTTCATTCAATTCTGTAATCGTAATGCCCCCGTATGGACGCATACGTTTTACAAATTCTGCTACCCCATCGCGCAAGTAAGCGTCTTTTAACTTGCCAATACAAACTACATAAAATCTCATACTCTACCTCTTTACAGATTGCATAGACACAATTTCATTAGGTTGTCCATGTTGCAACTTCATTTCCGGTCCAATGCGAACGCCACCATCTACGAGCATCTGTCCTATCGTTTGCGTAACAAGGACGGCATTATTGTTATTTTCAGAACGATGGGCCAAAATAACTTGCATGAAATCAGGTCGATTCATCATGAGCAAAGCTTGAGCAGCCATTTCATTGCTTAAATGGCCTTCATCGCTAGCAACACGTTGTTTTAAAAATGGTTGATAAGGACCAAACCGTAACATATGAGGATCATAATTAGCTTCTAGCACTAACAGAGTTGTATCATCCATACGATGTAAGATACTATCAGAAATTACACCCGTATCGGTAACGACAGTAGCCTTATCTTTTCCAGCAAATACATTAATACCTATTGGATCAGCCGCATCATGACTAACGCCAAATGACTCGACTACAAGATTGCCAAGAGAGAGGCTCCCCTTAGTCAATTCGATTAATTGGTTCTTTGGCACAATTAACTTATCTTGAATTTCACGCCACGTCCCTTGTTTCGTATACACAGGGATATCAAAACGTTTCAACAATTGTTGAAGACCTGCAATATGATCACTATGTTCATGACTGATAAAAATGCCCTCTACCTGTGCCATATCGATATGCAATTCTTTTAAACCATTGACGATACGTCGACAACTAATGCCCACATCGTGCAATATGACGGAGTTCCCTTTTTTTATTACTGTACAATTGCCTTTGCTACCACTAGCAAGAACATGGACCTCCAACGGTGAGGATTCACTCATCAAAACACTCCATATACTAAATCATAATTCTTTACATATTTTTGTGAAAGTCAGTGACTTAGTTATTCGATATAACTATTATATTAAGTTATGTAACCGTAAACTATCATTACTTGCTTTCAGATAAGTCAGACAAACGCTCTACAAAGTAAGCCATATTAGACTCGATATCTGGGCCTCTACGGAACATATCACCCCCTACAAGGAACATCGTATCATTACCGTATAATTCTACCAGTTCATTGAGACGAGCATCGGTTACACCACCACCCGGTGCTGGACAGGCTGCTTTCATCAATCCAAATGGATGTTTAATATAAGAGGAAATTCTCTTACATTGATCTTCGGTGAAAGTAAAACGTCCACCATAGGATACAAAGATAGGCATATCTGCACCAAAGATACGTGGTAACAATCCCAATTGCAAATAGTCGGCAATACCAGATACACCAGGGCTCATAAAGCCACCAGAGTAAGCAGGATGATGAATGATTGGTAAGCCTAACTTTTCATCATTTGCTAATTTATGAAGCCATCCAAATCCCACAAGACCGGAAGCCACCATAAGAGCTGTAGCACCTGCATCTTTTGCAAAATAAGCTCGCTCTATTACGTCTGTACCATCACCCGACACATTAGCTGCATATAGTGTATGTGTACCATGGGCTTCATTCATTTCACGTACCATGGCAGCACATCGTTGTACACGATCTTTAAATTGAGAGAATGACTGATTAGAAATACCGTGGTCATCTTTGATAACAT
>URPT01000075.1 GCA_900549845.1 uncultured Veillonella sp.
CTTTCCAAGCATCACGAATCAAGGTAAATAGGCCAATGTCTCCGACACGGCGCATAATTTTCTTCATCATTGGTACTGCACCATCACCGTTAACAGTGAATACGTCGCGCATCACATTGTTTACGAGAGATGGATATTCCTTGAATATACGAGGATTGGATGCAAGGAATGCAGGCATATTCTTGTAATGCTTCAAATCCTTCAGCAACCAAGAAGCCTTGATTTGACGTTCATACAACTTAGCCACACGGTCCATATTTTCGTCGCGCAAGGCTACGTTAACCGCATCAGCTGCACACATACCGGACTCGATGGCAAGGTCCATACCACGAATAGTATAGCCAAGATTCATACACATACGCGCCGCATCACCAACGATAATATACCCATTACCGCCCAACTTAGGCATCGATTTATAGCCCCCTTCAGGTACGAGGTGGGCACTATGCTCTTTTAATTGGCCATTTTTTAACAATGGTGCAATTCTTGGATGGCTTGTGAAAGCTGAAAGCATGTCGTCTACAGAACGATCCGCTTTACCGATGTCTTCAAGGCCCACAACCATGCCCACAGAAAGGCTATCTTTATTTGTATAAATAAAGCCGCCCCCCAATAAGCCAGAGGTCATATCGCCCAACGTAAGCCATGCCATGCCATCATCACCAGACAGCATGAGGCGATTTTCGAGGTCCTCTTTTTTGAGTTTGTATACCTCTTTTACACCTACCGCCATAGTGCTTGGATCGGTAGGAGCTGTGAGGCCTGCTTTTTCTAATAATAGTGTATTAGAGCCTTCTGCGATGATAACGAGCTTTGCATATACTTCATCATCGTGGCAACGAACGCCCACAACGCGTTGTTTCTTACCTTCACCTTCAGTAATAAGGTCTGTTACTTGTACATTGGATACGAGAAGAGCACCCTTTTTCTCAGCCTCTTCAGCGAGCCATTTATCGAATTTGGCGCGTAATACTACGTAGGATTCTTCATTCGGTTGTCCATCTTCATAGCTGTATTCAATAGTCGTCATTTCATTGCCAGCGCCAATAGAAATACGTTCTTTTGTTACCTTACGTTCCAATGGGGCACGGTCTCTAAAGTCCGGTACTAACCGTTCTAAAGAATGCGTATAAATACGTCCACCCATCATATTTTTAGCGCCTGGTGCGGTACCGCGTTCAATGAGTAAAACCTTTACCCGTTGCTCCGCGAGGCGTAACGCCGCCGCAGAGCCTGCTGGGCCTGCACCAACAACGATAACGTCAAATGTTTCATTGCGATCAATTGCCATATACTCAGCTCCTTTAAATCAAAGCTTAGACTTACATAAGTTCATATAGTATATATATTTCTCTATTAAGAACCAAAATACCTCTAAAAATTACCACAGAAAAATGAATATATTCTATATTTTTTAATATTATGTTGTAAATAGCTCTATAGGATGTATATATACTCATTATATACTTATACTATTGCATACTATTCATTACCAACAGGTGCAATAAAATTCATCAATTCGTGAAATTTATAAGTTTATCTAGCTTTCACAGTGAAAGTAGCGTATGATAAAAGTAGGAAAAACCCTATACGGAGCAACACGCGTATAATACGACCGCATAATGCAAGACCACGGTCAAGGTTAGGCACTCATTATTTTGGAATTACCAGAGGAGGCCATATGGACCCGTTAAGAATCTTGAAAGCATTATCAAATCCACATCGGTTAGATATTATATTGTGGCTAAAGCACCCAGAGAAAGAATTCGGTGTACAAGTACACACTAAAACTCTTATCGATTTCCCTAACAGTGTGAGCGTTAAGAGTATTCAAAAGCGCTGTGGTGTATCTCAATCTTCCATCTCTACATTTATGAGCATCTTAGAAAATGCAGAGCTCGTAGAATCTCGTAAGATTGATCAGTATACCTATTTCCGCCGTAACGAAAAGGTAATCCGTGAGTTCGGCGAGTGGTATAACAAAGAGGTATCCATCCAATCGGACGATATCGACAAATTATTAGAAACGGTAAACTTAGAAGATACTTCGTATCCTACGACAGAACTAACAGAGGAAACTTCTGTGCTTAGCGAACAACTCGCGGTCGAAATCAATACTAAGGGATCCGATCATGATGAAAACAGGAAATAACATTCTCCCTCACTCACCATACTTAGGGATAAAAAGAAAAGAGCTATAATACACATGCGATTATAGCTCTTTTTTATTTTTAATCATTCAATATATTTTGTAAATCTCGCCGATTATAGTAAATATGACGAACCTCCATTACATCTTCAATTACTACATAAAAGATATAAAAGTTGCGTACTATAATTTTATAATATGGATACTCACGTTGTTTCTTACTCGGATATACGGCAAAAGATTCTGGACAACTTAATCTTGTGTATATAGCAGCCTCAATATCTGTAATTAGTTGATGAGCGGCTTCTCTATTATGCAGAACATAAGTTATATAATCAACAATATGATTAAGCTCCTCTTCAAATAATGGTAAAATCGTAAGTTTATATTTCCGCTCCATCGATTCTCTCCCTTACGCGACGAAATACATCGGCACCAGAGTATCGAATTTTACTTTCTTTTGCTGCAGAATCAGCTTCATCCAAGGCGTACTCAATAGGATCTGTTAATGCTGAATATTGTTCAATACTCATTAACACCATAGTTCCATATCCATTCTTAGTTAAAAATACAGGCGAATTTGTTGTAATAACGGTTTCTTCAACTTCAGGAAATTTATTACGCAAGTCTGATACAGGTCTAATATTAATCAATACATACACCTCCTTATATCATAATTCTATCATTATTTTATTAATTTTACTAACAATATTATGGCAATCAATAGTTCAACTAAAAATGCCCTCCAACAGGAGGGCATCTATTATATTAGAATTATACTTCTTCTATCGTTGTGCTTCATAGGCTCTGAATAGTTTAGATAATAATTCAGGTGCCAAGCGCAATAGGTCTGGGTTTTCACAGAAGGATACGCGTAATTGTGTTCTGCCTGGATTATCTTCACCTTTTTTACCGCTATAGAAACCATTGAGTGGAGCCATGAGGAGTGTGTATTCTTTACCATCATCAAGACTAATAGCACCGTGTTCAGCACACCAAGAGGCAAATTCTACACCATCAAAGCCCGGTTTCGCTACCTTCCGTACGTCGATAACAAAGTAAATAGACGCTTCTGGACGAGATACGATGAAATCAGGTTCGACTGCTTTGAAACCTTCGTGAAGTTCAAAGATCATCTTACGGTAGTAATCGCGTTGTTGTTCATACCAGTTATGAAGCTCTGCATGGCTTTCATGAGCCAAAGCACCAAAGATATATTGACCTAATGTATTAGCACTAAGGTTCGCTGTATATTCGGCTACCGATTTTTCATAGCATAATTTGTTATCCGTAATGATGGCACCAATGCGTAGGCCACAAGCGTTCCATACCTTACTAGCTGTTTCAAGGCTGATACGACGGCCTTCAATGCCAGGCACATCCTTATCAGTTAACGCCCAGATACTAGATGTTTCTTTACCTTTTTCGTAAGCCAATTCGCGATAGGCTTCGTCAGAGATAATCCACAAATTATGTTTAACACATAATTTTGTATATTCGATCAATGTTTCTTTACTGAATAATTGACCTGTTGGGTTATCGTAAGGAATGATGAGCAACGCACCTGGTTTTGTATCAATGATACGTTGTTCTACGGTTTCAACAGATGGCAATTCAAATTCGCCGTTTTCATTAAGTTCACGCTCCACAGTAACTGTTTTACGACCGATACGAAGACCTACCGCATCATAGTTTGTATAAGATGGGTTGAACATTAAAAGAGGGCGTTCCTCTTCGCCAGCACCACCACATACGCCAAGCATAATGATTTCCATCGCCATAGATGCACCATCTGTTACGAGTACATTAAGGCCTGTTGTATCAAAGCCTTGGCTGCGCAAAATGTGAAGGAATGCTTCGCGGCATTCATCGGTACCTGTCGTTGGTACATACGGTACAATGCCTGTATGGAACGGGCTATCCACACCGCCCAAATCGAACAACCGACGCTGCATGGCGGGATGCATAGGACGCATTACATTACCAATAGAACCATTCACCAAAATTGGTGGGTTCTTACGTTCCAAGAATTTAATTTGTCCTAGGCGAATGCCAGATGGCTTTCGAGCCATCATATACGGCGACAATTCTGGTTGTTTCATTCAGATCCAACTCCTCTAAAAAAGAAACTGCCTCGATAGAGAGGCTATATTAACTGTAAAAGTAACAAAACCACTACATACATGCCGTAGTTCTGTTCTTTACAAAGATAAAGTACTAATATATTGATATATATAGATACTTAATATTATAGTGCTTTTACTATAGAAAATCTATAGTTTTATAATACAGACTTATGTTCTTATCGCTCATATACCATTTGTGTCATAAAGTAAATGCCTCGTCCAATGTGATAGGTTTTAGCCAGTATTGATTCATAAGCGCCCTCTCTCATCTGCAACTTACGATTTAAAGAATGTTTATATTAAGTATACAGTAGAAAATATATTACGTATATAAAGAAAAGACCGAGCCCATCTGAGCTCGGTCTTTTATGCTACATCAACAATTAAATCATCAAATTATCTGTCGATTGTTTTACGTCCATGATCATTTGTGTTCGTATTCTTTGTAGCTTTAGCTGTATGTTTTGTTGTAGATGCCTTAGTAACAGGTTTTACCTCTTTACCTTTAGCAGGTTTAGCTTGTTCTGCTTTCACAGGTTTAGCCTTTTCTTGTTTTACCTTTTTAGGTTTCTCTTGTTTCACTTTCACAGGGTTTTTAGCATTAACTGCCGCACCTGCTGGTTTTACAAAAGCATTATTAAGGTTTGTCGCCACTTGTAGTGCTACGTCAGAGTTTGGCGTAGATACGATGGATTGGCCTGCTACAGTTACAGTGCCACCGCTGTAGGATGCAGAGCCTGGTGTAATTTGGTTGTTATGGTACAATCGTGCCAATTTACCAGCCATGTAATACGCCCGTTCTTCCCCTGTATAGCGGCCGCTACCTGCTGGGCTATAGATATTATCGCCATTGACGTAAACGGCGCCATTAGACACGTTTACGTGATTTCCAGAGTATGTGTACATGCGGGAAATATTATTATTTACCCGATCAGACAACTTAGGATGGTTGTTTGGTGCCACTACTTGTGAAAGCCCTTCACGATAGTGCTCCCCAACCTTGTTGCGTAATACCGCCATAGAACCAGCTGCACCGCCCACATTGTATGGAGATTCGCTTAAAATCTTGAAGCCTAGTTCATCGGCTGCTTTTTCTTGGCTCATTGTAAATACTTGGTTAGACAAGTAGTTGCCTGCTACGTTAGATAATAACGCAGCCCCTTCGCTACCACCCGCCGCAATGCCTACGGCTGTAGAAAGGCCAATTTGCTTTTTAGCGCCATTGATAATATCTTTATGCTCACCATGAGCAATTTCATGGGCCATTACATAGGCCAGTTGATCATCATCAAGGGTATCCAAAGCACCTTTATTAACAGACATAACGCGACCAAGCGTTGCAAAGGCATTAAACTCTGTATCAGGGTTTGCATAGACAACGTAAGAACGTTTTACGCTAGGAGATGCCTCTAATGTTTTCAAGATGCGTTGTACGCGCGCTTGCGCTGCACTATCGTTTAAGTAACCTGTTTTCTCCTTAGTACGCGCCAAGCTTTCTTGTTGGCCTTGTTCGGAGTTATCCATTTTATTTAATGCAGTAGATACATACGCCATAGCAACAGCGCCACCAGCCAATGTTTGTACTGCACTAGATGCAGCATTCACAGGTGCTGTTTGCATAATAGCAGGCGCCATTGTCGCTGCCATAGCTACAGATAACGTAGCTGCTGTAAGTTTCTTGTTCATTCTCTCAACCTCTCGAATTGATTAACCATATAGTAATAAAACAAATTATCACACTAGATTTACACACTATGTATATAGTATCTCTTCATGGTAAATATAGAATGAATAATGGAACAATCATTCATCTATAACAAATGAGGCAAGTATTCCAAATTATTCATCAGATGGAACTGGTTTAGCTGAAAGTACGACCGCTTCTTTACCGTCTTTAGAAACGGCGCCGCCATGTGTATAGCCAACTACATCAAATCCCGCCTCTGCACACTGCTCTGCGATGCTTTCATAATTTTCATTCTTACCACGCGTACACGTAGAAAGATGAACCGTAGTAACACCTTTTTTCTTGAAAGACTCGATTTTCTTAGCTAGATCACCACCACTGTGCGTGAAACCGACCAACTCAATATCCTCGTCTGCATAACGCTCAAAGGAATCCGCTTTATTCATAAATGCTTTTAAACAACCGCCACAAGAACAGCGCTGCATTGTATCCTCATTGACGAGGACTGCAATTTTTTTAGACATAAAACCTCCTATTAAAGTATAGTTTGAACTTTAGTATAACATATGTATTGAGAAATGATGTATCTTAAAGCACATAAGTGAATATAAGATATATAACTATATATGTATTATCAATAAACATGATATAACTTGAAATTCTAGTTGAATGCTCTTAAAAGATAGGCAAATCAACATGAACTTGAATAGTAATTACAAAGATGTTAAATCATCCCCATTAATTCTTTAAGCTACCAAAAACCATTCACGTATCTATATAGTAAAGATAAGAATTTAGAGTATATAAAACTATTTAAAATTGAAGGTTGATAGCATATATGCTATCATTAAAGAAAGAAGGATTTGGATGGAGAAACCTAAGTTTATATCTTATACTAGACCAAATGGTCGTAACGAGTTTGAAGAGTTTTATAACTCACTCCCTACAAAAGATAGAAATAAACTACGTGCCACCATTGATATGATTGAAAAAGCAGGCATACAACCAGCAATACAACTTGAATGGGTAAAAAAATTAAATTCTGAAATATACGAGATACGATCAAAAATATCTTCGAATATACAAAGAGCTTTATATTTTCACATAAAAAATAATCAATATATTATTACACATGGATTTACTAAAAAAACTCAAAAGACACCGATAAAAGAAATAATAAGAGCTAAGCAGATAAAACAAGAATTTGAGGAGGAATATTATGCCACTAAAACCATTAGATAAGATATTTGAGAAAGATAGAAATAATCCTACTTTAACAGAAAGTTATTTAGAGGAAAAAGCTAAATTAGAAAATGCAGTAGCCGTATTAAAAGCAAGAGAGGCTGCAGGACTAACACAACGTGATTTAGCAAAAAAATCTGGTGTTCCACAGTCTACAATCGCTCGTATAGAAAAGGGTGCCAATACAAGTTTAAGCACTATGTGTAAAATTGCATTTGCTTTAGATAAACAAGTAAAGATTAGTTTAGTATAAAAAGAACCCCTATCAACTACAATAATGTGGCTTATAGGGGGTTTTATATTTAAAATAGGTTACATAATTTAAAGTACCTCAACTAGTTTACAGATCATTGGGACGGTATATCTACATAAAGGAATTTATTTACTTTTATTTGGAGTTACTCAACTGCTTTACGGTTCGGTAACATTGGCACGTTGTGCCGCGTTACCGTTTTGTAAAGTTCTTATCTACCACTAGCAGCGGCTTCCTATCAATCCTCACTGTGGATTTCCCTTCCCTGCTTCGCAGTTCGGTAAATCTTACGTTCGGAAGAAAGCGATGCAGTGAATCTGTCGTCGTTTCACTCCTCCATCTTCTACTGCCCTGCTTTTCCCAAGGCCGTCTTACACGGACACGTACATAGATACAATCTCTACAACCTTGGCTGGAGGCGTCTCTAGCAGGGTTAGCTAGTCGAAGACTAGCAAAAAGAAAAAGGCCTACCTTTAGGTAGACC
>URPT01000076.1 GCA_900549845.1 uncultured Veillonella sp.
AATGTGCCACCGAAATGAACATCACCACCGATAAACATGTTATATAGAGTTCGATCATATAAGCGTACGCCCTTGCCAGCATGAATATTAACATCTACACCCATGTTGGTGCTACTTTCACTAGACTGCAAGGAAAGAGGAATCTTAAATTGGATGTTTTCTAGGTCCAAATTACCTATCAAGGTAGGTAATCCATCACGTTCCGCAATGTAAAGTTCACCATTTAATGGGCCTCTCACATATTCGCTACGAACATCGAGTCCATCAAGTTGAACGGCAGCCTTATAGTTGGTAAGCTCATGACCAGACCAATTTACCTTAGCAGCTAAACCAGCACTACCTTTCCCCATATTGATACGAGATTGGAAATCCCCTTGTTGTCCAGAGAAGATTAAATCTCCGTCAATACCAGTAATTTCATTATCTACATTGGCCAATTTCATAGTACCATTACGTACAGATACTGTGCCGTATGCCTCAGGTTGGTCTATAGTCCCTGTAAGCCTAATTGCACCCTTTAACGGCCCCGTTGCATCTTTAACACTAGTAGTAACAAGAGGAATAACAGCCATATCTGCTTCGTTAAAGTCAATTGTTACATCCATAGATTTAGCATCACTAGCTTCTAAATAACCAGATGTATAAAGAGCCGCCAATGGAATTTTACCATAAATACTGAGCTTATAGCCTCCTTTAGCGCCTTGAATACGTTGGATTTGAATGACATGATCTTGCATTGTAGCCAACGCAAAGCCTTCATCAATACCAATTCCATTGAACGAACCGGACTCTACTGCACCAGATAATTCCACCTTAGGATTTTTAGTTTCTCCAGTAACATTCACAACACCTGTTACCCAGCCTGTTGCTTGAATATCCTTACCTACAAGTGGTAAGAATGGCACTATGTCGACATCCTTTAAGGCTACTTGTAAATCAGCTTGCCCATCGAGATCCAAAGTACCACCCATAGCAATGAGGCCCTCACCAACAGGTAGTTTTAAAGTGGTAATTTTAAACTTACGATTAGCTAGGCTAGCATCAATTGTTGCATCCCCTACTACCTTATCATCAATGCTAACATCGTTAATTTTACCATTTACAATAACACTTGGATTGTCCTTCGTACCTCCAATTTCAACAGAGCCATTTAATTGACCATCGAGGTGCTCATCAGCTCGATCTAATAAAGCCAATAAGTTCTTTACACTACCATTGGTAACATCTAAAACACCAAATAACTGTTTACTATCATCGAGCTTCATGCCACCTTTGGCAACATAACGACCACCATTTGATTCAGCAAACGAAAAATCTTGTACATTTACGACGGATTTATCTGCATACACGTGGCCATGAATATCAGTCAATAATTGCCCATTTATAGATAAAGCATCAGATAAAATGTAACCATTAAACTGAGGGTTATCCATAGAACCTGTTATAGTACCACGGCCTGCTAGTAAACCATCCACCTTATAGTCGGTATTGATGAGCAATCTCCCCATATCGATTTTCTTACCTTCAAAATCAATATTAATAGCCTCTTTTGATACAGTACCGCCACCGGTAATAGTCGCACCATAACCTTCAATATCAAAGCGATAAAATTCTAATCTTTCATTTTTATAGTTATACTTTGCAAAAGCGTTAGTTATAAGTTTGCCATATGCAGACCCATCCCATAAATGAGCTCGGCCTTCTACAATAGGATTGGCTACAGTCCCAGTTATATGGTTATCAGTTTCAAACCACCCTGTAATAGGAATATCGGTTACAGGACGAATTAGATTTTCAATACGTACAGCACGAGCTTTAGCATTTAAATCTAAGGCGTCAGTATTGATATTATACCAACCTGTAATATCATAGCCACCACTACCGTCACCAATATGACCATTGGTAATTGTTAGAACGTGATTGTCTAAAGTAATATCGCTATGAATATCATTAAAATGAGCGCCCTTATAGAGAACCTCTTGTCCCCATACAGTACCAGTCACATTAGGATTATCTAAGGCGCCTTTTACATTAATAGATGTGCTAACAGTACCAGCAACATCGTCACCTATAATTGAACTAAGTGATGTTAACGGTAACGCATTACCAGAAATTGTGGCATCCACTTGACCATTTTGAATAGAACCATATCCACTAAAGGATCCAGTTCCCATATTTCCAACCATAGTTATATTGGTAAGATTGTCACTATGGGTTAGATCCGCTTTTACAGAATCCAACACTACACCACGGACCCCAATCTGATGGCCCTGAACAGCGCCTACAAGATCTGTAACTTGATTATTCTTACCCAAAACGTGGATTTCTCCATCAATAGTTCCCGTAATAGGCATCGTCAAATCTTGTGTGAAAGTATCCAACGATAAGGCATGAACATTAGCAACGGCGTCAAAATCACCTGTATCTACAACGTATTGACCCTTAACTTTAGCATTACCAGCGCCAATAGACAATTGGGCATCATCGATACGAACCAATCCATTATCGTATACCACATTTCCCTGCACGCGGTCCACATGGTACCCTTTATAAGAAATACCATCACTACCTATGGTGGCATCTACCCGAGGCGCTACAGTAGTGCCTCCAATATGCACACGACCACCGACAATACCAGTAACCCCCACATCGGTAATGGCTTCTAGATTCACCTTATCCGCTACAACATTAAGGTTGAGATATTCTTCGTCTTTCCCCAGTGTAATAAGACCATTAAGCTTCGCTGCTTGATCATTGATACGCCAAGAGCTATGGCTAATAACAATTTGGTCATGATTGAGCATAATACGACCTTCACCATCAGTAATGGTATACATCGTATTGCCTCGCTTATAAGTGCCTGTTAAACCTTTAAAGCCTACATTGCCACTCATAATATATTGCCCATCTTCACTTTTAACATTGAGATGTAAATCTTGTAATTTCCCCTTCGTTACAACAAGATCTTTGCGCAACGGAATAAAGCTCATAATACCAGCAGTATCAATTTCATCGGCTTGTACAAAGACATCGAAATTAGATACATCGTCCATATCTATTTTGCCATTTACAAGGACAGATGAACCATCTACATCAGCTGTAAATGCCCCTTTGGACATACCACTCATATTAAGAGCAACGGTGCCATCAAGGTTTTCAACATTGCGTTTAACGCCATCTTTAGTGCGCAGCGCTACATGGCCATTATTAATGGTAATATCACCATCAAAACTACCCGATTTATTCGGATCAGATGGTTTAACTAACTTTTCTATACTCCAAGACCCATCGTTCAATTGCCATATGTGAAGATCAGGTGCATCCACGGTAACATTGGATATAGCTGTCGCCCCTGATGTGTTACCCCCAATTATACTTGGTAATGCAGATAGTTTAACCCCAACAGCTACATCTTGTGCCGTCCCTACTAAGTGACCATCCCGATCTTTAATCACCACATCAGATAAAACTACATCACCATTCCAATTGATACGAAGAGAATCATAGTCCACAGATCCGTTTATGGTATTATTTACTTGTTCTTTAACCATAGGTGCTACATAGGTCTTAGCTATAGGGTTTATACTAACACCAACTGCAGAAAATCCTAAAATTGCAGCCCCTATGAGACACCACTTTTTACGGGTCATAATGATCTCCCATACACATTATGAATAAAATAAATATATATACTAATCTTACCACACACACAGTAATAACTATAGTATTTTAAGGGTAAATTTTATAAAACTAATATAATTTTTTGCTAATCATTTTCTACAATAACTACATAGAGAATCCGTTTAACTATTACCTTAACAAAGAAATAAGAATATATGATGAATCTATGTATATCAAATATTTCACATAAAAAAAGACGACCCAAGTCGTCTTTTTTATGTTATTGATTGCCACCAAGTTGTGCTAATTGTTCAGCTGCACCACTGTTTGCAATAATTTCTGCGCCTTGTCCAACTGGAGTATTCAATGGAACACCTGTCAATTGTTCAAGAGCTGCAATGCTAATATTGTAATTGTAAAGAGCTTGTACATAGTTATTACGAGCATCTGTTAATTTAGTTTCCGCATCGAGTACATCAAGGTTTGTACCAACCCCCGCACGATAGCGAAGTGTAGCAATACGGAAGCTTTCTTGACCTTGAGCAACTGCAGTTTGAGTGCTTTGAATTGTTTGCTCTGCAGAACGCAAGTTCAAGTATGCTTTTTGTACTGCTAATAATACAGCATCAACAGTAGCTAAATTAGCCTCTTTCGCTTGTTCAAGTTGTGCATTTGCTTTTTTAATTGCATTTTGTGTTGCACCACCATCCCATAAGCTCCAAGATGCAATAGCACCTACACTCCAGGATTTTGTACTTGTTCCAAAGTAACCATCTGGATCGGCGTAACCACGACCAGCTTTTACAGCTACCGTTGGCAAGTAGCCAGATTTAGCAGATTTTACAGCCTCTTCTGCAGATTTTACATCAAGAGCAGATTTTACAAGGGCGGAACGATGAAGTAGAGCATACGCCTTAGCTTGTTCCAATGTAACATTGTAAGGTTTATATTGTAAGTCATGTTCTGCTGTATTAATAGCTGTTTGTACAGGATATGCAATGACTTGATTCAAGCTAGCCTCTGCTAAATTTGCAGAATTTTGTGCTTTTACAAGATTTGTTTCAGAATCAGCAAGATTTGTTTTAGCAGCCAATACATCAGAACTTGCTACCAAACCAACATTATATTGAGCTTGCACATTTGTTACATGACCTTGGTAATCTTTAACAGCTTGTTGAGCCACATCAACAAGATTACGATTCATGATCAATGTATAGTAGCCACTAATAGCATCATATTTTGCTTGTTGCAATGCTTCTTCATAGCTAGCGCCAGTGCCTTCACGAGTATAACGTGCAGAATCAATGCTTGCATCGAGTTGTGGATTGAATACAGGCGCACTAATGGAGAAGTTATGACTACCAGATTTACCACGGCCAGTGTCACCGCCTGTTTTTTGAGCAGACCAACCATAGCTTACACTAGGGTTCTTGCCTGCTGCTACTTGGCTCACTGCAGATTTAGCAGCTTCATAGCCCCATTTAGTTTGTTTTGCTGTACGGTTATTCGCCAACGCCAACTCTATGGTACGAGTCTCATCGAGGTCCAATTTGCTCTCATATGTTTTACTATCTTGAACAGATTTTTCGGCTAATTGCTTTTGTGTTAATTGAATCGCTTCTTTTTGATATTTGCTTAATTGGTCTCCATTATTAACGGAAGTTGTAACTACATCAGCAGCCATTGCACCTGTAGTAGCTAAGGAGAGCATTACACCTAAGGATAAAACCTTTTTATTCATAATATGTACCTCCATACTCACCTAAAGTGAATGTATTAGTCTTTAAAATACTTGTTTGATACCAAAGTAGGTACCACCATTCGTGGAACCGAACGGTCTGGTCATTTGAATAACCCCATAAGTATCTTTATGTAAACGTATATCACTACGAATACGATATTTGCGATTGTTAAGGTCATATACCGCTGCGGATAATGAAACTGGACCACGTAAATTATAGTCAACGCCAAGTCCTAATTCACTTTCAAAAATACCGCCCCGTACTAGCCATTTAGAGCTAATGAATCGACCTGCATTTAAATCGAATTTAGTGCCATCGCCGATATTGGAAAGGCCAAGCTCAGCCATACCTTTATCATTATAAGCACGAACACGACCATTGATGCGGAATTCATCATCTGTTGTGTTATATAACAAATCTACAGAAGGCTCAACTTTAGTAGATGACTTTTTTTCAACATTATTTCCATCTACTACATTTCCACTTGCATCAGTTTGATATGCTTTACCACCCATCAATTTGTTGATGCGAGCTGAAATCTGTGCCGTATTATGTAATGTTTCCTTAATATTTTCCTGTGCTTTAGGATCAGTTACAGTAGACTCCATAGAACGAGCCATATTATCTACACGATCCGTAGTTTGTTTTAAGTTAGTCAAAATAGCACGCATATCATTGCCTGCATTACCATCTGCATTAAATTGTTGAGCAGCTTGATTTAGCTGTGCCGTTACATCAGCCATATTTTGTGTAATCGCTACAGCATTATCAGCCATCGTCGCAGTAGATTGCAAGGAATGTTTAAGTGCATTTTGCGTTGCTGGATCACCAATAATATTATTGATAGATTGCAACATTTTTTCGGTGCCATCCATTAACTTTTGAGCACTTTGCATCGCTTTATCCATAGCATCTGCACCTTCGCCCTTAACAGAGTCACCATCTTGTAAAAACACCTTAGATTGACCTGGTGAAATTTGAATAAATTTATCACCTAAAAAACCATCTGATCCCAATGTGAACGTAGAATCACTTGGAATTTGTGTTTTTTCATCAAGCTTCATTTTTACTACAACACCATGCGGAGTAATCTCGATATCAGAGACATTACCGATGGCCACACCTGAATATTTAACTTGATTGCCATTTTTTAGGCCATTAACTTGAGCAAAATCGCCAGTAATCGTCATTTGTGGCTTAGCCCATATATCAATGCGACCTACAAAAAGTATTCCCGCAATAAATAGAGCTATACCTATTATTGTGAAAGCCCCTACCTTGGCCTCCGTCGTCCACTTCATTACACATCTCCCATCGCAGATACATTAATTGGTTCTGCTTCACCATGAATAAACTGTTGTACCTTTTTATTTGTAGAATTCTTAAAGTCTATTGTATCAGAAATTTCCACAAATTTCCCCTTATCAAGTAAAGCTATGCGATTTGCCACGTAAAACGCGGATTGCATATCATGTGTTACTACAATAGAAGTACAACCAAGCCGTTGTTGCATCCCCTTAATTAGCATACTAATCGTACCAGATGTAATAGGATCCAAGCCGGATGAAGGTTCATCATAGAGGATTAAGCTTGGGTCTAGCGCTATGGCGCGAGCTAAGCTAACGCGCTTTTTCATACCGCCTGACAATTCGTTAGGCATATAGGATTCATACCCTTTCAAACCGACCCAATCTAGTCGCTCTGCTACAATGCGTCGTATCTCATCGTCGCCTAAGTCCGTATGTTGACGTAAGCCAAAGGCCACGTTTTCGCCTACCGACATAGAATCAAATAGAGCAGAGTATTGGAATACCATCCCCATTTTTCTTCGTACTGTATTAAATTCATCTTCAGATAATGTTGTAATATCTGTGCCATCTACAATAATCTGTCCCGATGTAGG
The DNA here is from genome assembly GCA_900549845.1 of uncultured Veillonella sp. Classification (GTDB taxonomy): domain Bacteria; phylum Bacillota; class Negativicutes; order Veillonellales; family Veillonellaceae; genus Veillonella. The sequence goes on from URPT01000076.1 coordinate 7,267, forward strand.
GCGCTGCAAGCCAATTAATAATCGAAGCAATGTACTTTTACCACTGCCACTACCACCTAATATAACCAACGTCTCCCCATCATTGATAGTAAGATTAATGGAGTCTAAAATCACACGTGACTCATAGGCAACTACAACATCGCGTAGTTCTATCATAAATCCCTCTAGCGTATCTACTAATATAACAAGGTAGATAAAAAGTAATTTAATACAAATACTAAAATAATACTAGTTACTACAGAACTAGTTGTGGAAAAGCCTACGGCTTCTGCGCCCATTTTAGTTTCCATCCCCTTATAGGAGCCTACCAATGCAATAACAGCACCAAACACACTGGACTTAACTAAGCCTAATGTGAAGTCTGAAATAGTAGAAAACATTTGAATAGAATCTAAATAGGTACTTGGCGCTAAACCCTTAATTGCAGTAGCCACAAAGTAACCACCTGCAATGCCAATTACTACACCATAAAACGCCAATATAGGCACCATAATCATACATGCTACTACACGAGGTACCACAAGATAACCAATAGGATCGACAGCCATAACACGAAGCGCATCGATTTGTTCGGTTACCTTCATTGTACCAATTTCAGCCGTGATGGCAGCGCCAACACGGCCA
>URPT01000077.1 GCA_900549845.1 uncultured Veillonella sp.
GTGTGGCGACGAGTACACATATGAAGATGGTCATATGTTTATCTGTCCTATGTGTGGACATGAATGGACAGCAGCTGACGCACAAGCTGCAGCTGAAGCAGGTATCATTCGCGATGCTAACGGCAACGAGCTAGCTGATGGCGATACAGTTGTTGTTGTAAAAGACCTCAAAGTAAAAGGCGCTGGCGTATTGAAACAAGGTACGCGTGTTAAAAATATTCGCCTCATCACTGATGCAAGCGATGGCCATGATATCGATTGTAAAATCGATGGTTTCGGTGCGATGGCATTGAAATCTGAAATGGTTAAGAAAATCTAATTTAAGAAATCCCTATCGATACGTTCGGTAGGGATTTTTTCGTGGTATAATCAACGTATACTGCGTGTAGTGGAAAGTACTTGGGGGAGAAAAACTATGTTTAAAAGGGTTGTATTATTAGCTGTATTGGCGTCTATGATGGGGAATATTAGCTCTTTAGCGGCAGATTTAAAGCCCACAGATAAGCGTACATATGAATTACAGCAACAAATTTCTTATAATGTAGTCATTCCTAGCGAGGCTTTCAAGACGAGTGCCGATGGCACATTGATTGTTCCTCTAGAAATTAAAACAGATGATAAAGGGAATATTGTAGCCGTTGAAGCGGGGCCTAATAATTGGAAATTAGATCGCGATGCATATCCGATCTTTGAAGAGGCTGCAAAAGAGGCCGCTTGGCATACGAAACATGTGGATACTGATGAAGCATTAGTTGTGACAATTCCAGTTAGCATTGTAATCGTATCAGGTGATCATCCTCATAAAAAATAAAGGAGCGGTTATGGAATCTACAAAGGATTTAGAGAAATATACTTACGATCTTCTGGCGGAGCGTGGCGTTACGTTAGAGGATATTGCAGAGCTCGTTTTATACGTTCAAAAACCGTATATGCCGAATTTAAAGATTGAAGAGTGCCGTGAGCATGTGGCATCCGTGCTTTCAAAACGAGAGGTACACAATGCGATTATTACGGGCATCGAGCTAGACAAGTTGACAGAGCAGAATAAACTGTCTCAGCCTTTACAACGCATCGTGGCTAATGATGAAAGCCTCTATGGTATCGATGAAATTTTGGCCTTCTCTATCGTTAATCTGTATGGTTCTATTGGCTTTACGAACTATGGCTATTTAGATAAGGTGAAGCCAGGTATTATCAAAAAGCTAGATAGTAAAGAGGGCGGTCACTGTAATACATTCCTCGATGATCTCGTAGGTGCCGTGGCAGCCGCTGCGGCAGGAAAACTTGCGCATAACGAACCTCATCGGGTGCGCCATGCGTTAGCTGAGGAAAAAGAATAAATGACTGCTATTGATGTTATCTAGAATTAAGAGTATAACTAGTAGTGTAGTGGATAATTAATGTATTCTTTGTAGACTATATACAGGAGGAACTATGCAAAAGGTTCTGGTTGTTATTGATATGCAAAATGATTTTGTAGATGGTGCTCTTGGTTCAACGCAAGCACAGATGATTGTAGATAATGTGCGCAAAAAAATTGAAAGCTTTGACGGGCCTATTATTTTCACCCGCGACACGCATGGTATAGATTATCTTGAGCGCCAAGAGGGGAAAATGTTGCCAGTGCCGCACTGTGTGAAAAACACAGAGGGCTGGCATATTGTGAAAGGCTTAATCGAAGCTGCAGAAGGTCGCCCTATTATGAGCCCTGTATCCTTTATCGATAAGCCAAATTTCGGATCCTTTGAACTATTATCACGTTTGGAAGGTATGAATTCGGTGAACCCTATTGAGTCTATCACGCTCGTTGGTTTATGTACTGATATTTGCGTTGTTTCTAATGCGATTATACTGAAAGCAGGTTTGCCAGAAATCCCTGTTTACGTAGATTCTAGCTGCTGTGCTGGTGTTACGGAAGAATCTCATCAAGCAGCATTAACAACAATGAAAATGTGCCAATGTATCGTTGAATAATTATCTTGTTATCACTATAGTAGATTGAATTACATCGGTGTATAGTGATTAACATATACTATTGATGCATAGTAAACATATAGCATTGAGAATTAGAATTTTATATTGGTAAACGAACCCAAAGGCTATAGGTTAACCTATAGCCTTTTTCTGTGGGTATTTACATTGACGATTTTCTATATAGATTGTATAACAAATGAAGAATGATAATTCGTATCAATAATAAATAACAGATGCAGGTGCATCGAAACGCTTTCACAAGAACGATAATAGGCAATAACCAATATCGTTCTATGCCCTAAATTTAAGGAGGACTACTATGAAACCTTTCGAACTCGCACCATTACCATATGCTTACGATTATCTTGAGCCTGTTATCGACGCAGAAACAATGAAATTGCATCATGACAAGCACCATCGGGCATATGTTAATAATTTAAACGCGGCTATCGCTAAATACCCTGATCTTTCATATGGTTGTATAGACTGCATCCTCGGAGATATCGCTAATGTACCAGAGGACATCCGCCAAGCTGTTATCAACAATGGTGGCGGTCATAAAAACCACACCATGTTCTGGGAAATTATGACAAAACCAGATACTTCTAAATTGCAAGGTCCTTTGAAAGAAGCTATCGATGCTGAACTTGGCGGTTATGATGCTTTTGTTGAAAGCTTCTCTGCTGCGGCAGCAACGCGCTTTGGTTCTGGTTGGGCATGGCTTGTGGTAAACAAAGATGGTAAACTCGAAGTGACATCTACTGCGAACCAAGACAATCCTCTATTAGAAGGTAAAAAAGCCATTCTTTGCTTAGACGTTTGGGAACATGCATACTACTTGCACTACCAAAACCGTCGCCCAGACTATATCAAGGAATTCTTCCGCGTCATTAACTGGGATAAAGTTTCTGAAAACTACGAAAAAGCATTGAAGCCGCATCATCAATAAGATAGCTTTTTTAAAACTACGCCCCCTTTAGAGCCTTAAACCATTTACATTAGGCACATAATTTAATAGATAACGGATAGTTCATATATTCTCCTCCATACTTGACTGGAGATGTATTATCTATCCGTTATTTTTATATAAAAATGTTGATATTTTTAGAAAGAACTTTCAAAAGTATAGCCATGGATACAGATTTTATAATCGATATCGTTTATCATAGTGTCATAGGTTATGTTAGATAAACCTTTCACAGTATATATTGCCTTGTATACACAGTGGTACGTATAGAGGGCTACTCACATAAGTAATAAACAATATTTTTGACACGAGGGGATCAAAATGGAAAAGAAATTAGATTTATCCAAATCCGTATATGATTTGGTAACAGAATATCCTGAAGTAATAGATATTATGAAGGGTTTAGGGTTCAGTGAAATCACTAATAAAGTGATGTTGAACTCTGTTGGTAAAATCATGACCATCCCGAAAGGGGCTAAAATGAAGGGCGTATCCATGATTGATATCGTGAGCGCATTCATGAAAGCTGGTTTTACCTTGGAAGGTGAAATGCCAAATTTACATGGTGATGAAGCAGCAGCTGCTAAGGATGCTCCTGTAGAGACTGCTGCTACTCAAGTAGAGGAGCCTAAAGCTAGTCAACATACAGAAACTAATGAAGACGATACTGTTGCAGATAGCGAACGTGTAGAACAATTGAAAGGTTTCTTGAAACGGTTAGGTACTGGTGAGGAGCTTGGTGCTGTTCGTGAAGACTTTGCGAGCCAATTCAAACATGTTGAGGCTAGTGAAATCATGAAAGCTGAACAAGGTCTTATGCGTGAAGGTACACCTTTAGAAGAGGTACAACAATTATGTGACCTTCACTCTGCATTGTTCCATGGTTCTACCATTCATGAACAAATGGATGCTGAACATGCTAAGGTAGAGGCTGTCCTAGAAGCTCAAGAAAAGAGCAAGAGTGTTGTGGGGTTGGTAGAAACTGTAGGTCATCCGTTAAACCGATTAACAGAAGAAAATAAAGCGCTCGACGAGTTGATTGAATCTATTCGTCCAAAAGTAGCAGACAAAACTGCCACTTATGATGATGTGAATACAGTGCGTCAACTATCTGTTCATTATGCTAAAAAAGGCGATTTATTATATCCAAAATTGAAAGTGGATTATGCAATCGGTGGTCCATCCATGGTTATGTGGACTGTTGATGGCGATATTCGCGACCAATTAGGTGATTTAGCAAAATCTAGCCAAAGTGTAGATGATTGGTATAGACGTTTTGATGAGCTTCTTACACGTGCTCAAGAAATGATCTACAAAGAACAAAATATCTTGTTCCCAATCTGTGCAGAAAACTTCAGCAAAGAAGATTGGTATCAAATTTACAAAGATACAGCGCAGTATGAAGACATCTTTGGGGTAACACGCATTGCTTGGCCAGAAGCTGATGCCGCATTAGCTGCGCAAACTACAAAACCAAGTGATGATAATAATGCTATCGGTTTAATTGGTGGTACGTTAACTGTAGACCAACTAGATGCTATGCTCAATACAATGCCAATGGAGGTAACCTTCGTTGACCATGAAGATATTAACCGTTACTTCAACGATGGTGAAAAGGTATTCAAACGTCCTACTACAGCAATTGGCCGCGACGTGTATTCCTGTCATCCGCCAAAGGTAGAACCAATTGTACGCGGTATCATTGATTCTTTCCGTAAAGGTGACCGCGATAATGTGGCCGTATGGCTTGAAAAACAAGGCCGTCCATTCTATGTAAACTACATGGCTGTACGCGACCAAAATAATAACTATATTGGTACATTAGAACTCGTACAAGACATGCAATTTGCAAAGGAACATTTTGAAAGAATTAAATAAAATCCTATGTAACGCCAATCGTGCAATACGGTGAAATTAGAATACAAACATGTGTGAACTGTACTATCCACATGTAGTATAAACTTATAATACAAAGAGGCTGCTCTAACATTGAATGATGCTAGAGCAGCCTCTTTTATTGGTTTATTTGTACGAAATGAATTCTTTAATATGATTAATGTATTTCTTGATGAGAGGCTCCTATTAAGGGCGTACGTACTTGATAATATTATGGGTAGCAGTCTTAATATTTTCAAGGCTAGTAGCCAAGTTTAGGCGTACAAAGGTGGCGTAGTTTTTGCCCCCAAACCATTCGCCAAAGATTGGTGCAATGCGGCATTTATTTTCGAATAAGTCGTGCATATCTTCAGCCTTAACATAGGCACCAAAATCAATCCATGCTAAATAGGTGCCGTCCATAGGGCTGATGCGGATTTGTGGTAATGCCGTACAGAGCTCTCGGCACAGATATTCATAATTTTCACGTATAACAGTCAGTACATCTGTGAGCCATGCCTCCGACTCTGGATGTGTGTAGGCTACAGTGATGGCCGTTTCAGCAATAACATCGGAGTCCGTATGGTATACATGGGCTTTATAGAAGTTGAATTGGTCTCTCAGCTTTTCGTTTGGGATGATAACCTCTGCATGATGCAAACTAGCCATATTAAACGATTTGGACAGGGAAGACATAGCAATAATATTATCGGCATAGGCGCCGCTAGCTACTGCTAGAGCCGATGTAAATGGTGTTGAACCTGTAATGAGGTCCTGATGGATTTCGTCGCTGATGATGAGCACCTTATGTCGCTCACAAATGTTAAATAACCGAGCCATCTCATTTTCTGTCCATACGTGACCTACAGGATTATGAGGATTGCAGTGAATGAACAGTTTAACATCGTACATGGTAATCGCCGTTTCAAAGGCCTTGTAATCTACGGTATAGCGATTATCGTCACTGCGTTTCATAGGAATAGCGATGATCTGACGCTGTGCATCGCTAGCGCTCGTATCAAAGGCGCCGTACACAGGACTTAGAACGGCAATGGCATCATTTGGTTTTGTGAAAGCCCCAATACACCACATAATACCTGTAATGACATTTGGAGCGCTAGTGAGCCAGTCTTTAGAAAGTATACAGTTGTGGCGCCGCTTATACCAATCTATGACTGCTTCAAGATACTTGGGATTTGTCATGGTATAGCCTAAAGGTTGGGCTTTTACATAGGTACAAATAGCCTCTTGTATGCACTGAGGCGGCATAAAATCCATATCTGCTACCCATAGGGGTAATAAATCGGTGCGGCAAAATTTTAAGTGCTCGCCATCCCATTTGCGGGAGTAGGAACCGCGGCGATCGATATAGTATGTTTCAGTAAAGTCTATTGTGTTCATAGTGAACCTCTATACGTGTATGTTAATGTGGTGGGAATTAATTACTTTATCTATTATCAGTATACATATATAGATGTATATGTAAATATACACTTAGAAAATGGTGTTACTGCATCCTTCTTTTCTATGCAATCCTTGCATGAATAGGGCCTATATTGGTATACAAAAGGTGCTATATTTGCTTGACTGTTGGGACTTTCACAATTTAGAATATACTATAGAATAGTGTGCGTCTGACCAGTGACCACACGTCTATCGAATGGTTACAAAAGATAAATCTTAGCAGCATGTGGCGGCATCCCTATGTGAGAGGGCTCATCGGATTGCTCAGGTACATGCAACGCTGTATAAGTATAGTACTGGATCCTTGTTAGGAGGCATGTGCCATGAGTAACGAATTAAAACCACTACATTTTGATGCGGATTATACAATGGAGGAAGCGCTCGCTGAGGCGAAACGTTGTCTAAATTGTCCGAAACCATTGTGCCGTATGGGTTGCCCTATTGAAAACGAGATTCCTCGTTTTATCCAAGCCATCGCACGCGGTAACTTTGGTGAAGCCAATGATATCTTGGCGGAACGAACAAATTTACCATCCATTTGTGGTCGCGTATGTCCACGCGAAAACCAATGCGAAGGTAACTGTATCATGAATAAGGCGAAGAAACCGCCTATCAATATTGGTAAATTGGAACGCTTTGCTGCTGACTTTGAAAGCATTAATGAACTTCGAAAACCTAAGAAAATTAAACAAGACCTTGGTAAGGTTGCCGTTGTAGGTTCTGGCCCTGCAGGCTTGTCCGTAGCTGGTGACATCGCTAAACTTGGTTACGATGTAACTGTATTTGAAGGCCAATCGGAACCAGGTGGTGTACTCTTATTCGGTATTCCTGAGTTCCGTTTGTCTAAATCCGTTGTACGTCGTGAAATCGCACGTCTTGAAGGTTTAGGCGTTAAATTCGTATGTAATACATTTATCGGTCAAGATAAAACCTTGGACGATCTCTTTGCTGAAGGATTTGACTCCATCTTTATCGGTACTGGTACTCATATTCCTCAAGAAGTACGTATGGAAAATGATGAAGTACACGGTGTATTCCAGGCGATGTACTTGTTGACGAATGTACAATTAGTAGAAAATGGCGAGCTTGATGAAGAGCAAATTCCTGTTAAAAAAGGGGACCGCGTAATTATCATCGGTGGTGGTAATGTAGCGATGGATGCGGCTCGTACATGCGTACGTTTAGGCTGTGAATCCGTAACTGTAGCATATCGTCGTAGCCAAGAACAAATGCCAGCATTGTTGTCTGAATATGAAGAAGCTCGTGCTGAAGGCGTTCAATTCCAATGGTTCGCTTCTCCTGTAGGCGTAGAAGGAAAAGATAAAGTAGAAGGCTTCAAATATGAAGTGATGGCTCTTAACGAAGATGGCGCAGGCATCCACGGTACTGGTAAGTTCCAAGTTATGCCTGTAGATAAAATCATCATCGCTGCTGGTCATAAACCAAATGCTCGTCTTGTAGGTGAAGGTAATAACCTAAAAGTAGATGAAAAAGGTTATATTATTACATCTGAAGATCCATATGGTATGACTAGTCGTGAAGGCGTATTTGCAGGTGGTGACGTTGTTCATAAAC
>URPT01000078.1 GCA_900549845.1 uncultured Veillonella sp.
GCTGAAGAAGGATACAATGTAGATATTTGGAATGAAGGCCTTGGTGAAAATCCTTATGTACAAGATTTATTCTTGAAACATTTAGGTCAAGCTATTCGCATGTCCGACAGGAAGCGTCCCATGCCCCGTGAATCTGTAAAACCTGTTATGACGAATTCTCGCATGGAAGCGCAAGGTATGATTTCTTAATTTACTCTCTCACATAATTAGACATACATCTCATCACACTCCTTTACATAAGTAAAAGTCCTCCTTGTTGGCAATCCAATGAGGAGGATTTTTACTTTTACTATGAAAGATATTTATAATATCTATTTTATACGTCCCATGGTATGCCCCTAACGTGTCGTCTATGGTATGATTAAGATACATTATTAAATAGATAAGGAGACTTCCATGAAACAAGCTATTTTAGTTGTTGCCTTTGGGTCCACTGTTGACAGTGCTCGTGAACATAATATTGACTCCGTTGTGGAGTATATCCGTAAATCCTATCCAGATTATACGGTAGAATTAGCATTTTCCTCTCGTATCATCGTTAAGCGGTTGCGTGAACGAGGGGTTGAGATTCCTACTGAGCAAGGTGCATTAGAAAAACTTATTCAAGAAGGCTATACACATATTTATGTGCAACCCCTACATTTTACAGGTGGTGAAGAGTTTGATAAGTTGAAAAATAATATTCTCGCTCATGAAGGGGAGGGCCACCTGGAAGTGTTGCGCGTAGGTAGACCGCTCGTATACTACATGGGCCAAGAAGAGCATCCTGATGATTATCAAATTTTGATTGATCATTTTATTAAGCCACTCAATATTTCCAAAGATGATGGTTTGTTATTAGTCGGTCATGGTGGCCTTGGTTCTGGCAATTCTTCATATGGTAATTTACAGTTTAAATTAATTCGTGATGGTCTTACGAATGTGCGTGTTGCAGTACTAGAAAATGCACCATATGTGGCAGATGTAGCTATGCCATGGGAATGGCTTGATGGAAAACGGCCAAACACAATTTATGTGCACCCATTATTGTTAGTACTTGGGGATCATGCACAAAATGATCTCTTTGGTGATGAAGAGGATAGCGTTGTCAATGAACTTGCTGGGGCAGGTTATGAAGTTAAACCAATTCATAGTGCCCTTGGTGAATATGAATCAATTCACGATATCTTCCGTCAACATGTGCAGGATTGTATCGATGATTTGTATGGTAAACGCAGTCCACATCGTCCTGCAATTCCAAATATTAAATAGTATCTTTGTATATCTTGTATAAATTAGTTATAATAAAAGATATGAAATTTATAAATAGATTGTAACTATAAGAATAGGAGAACCCCATGAAAGGTAAATTATATGGCATTGGCGTAGGCCCTGGTGATTCTGAATTGATGACTGTGAAAGCTGCTCGCATCGTAGGTGAAGCTGATATTATCATCACACCTAAAACAGAAAAGAAAGATGGTTCTGTAGCACTTAATATTGCATCCCCATACATTCAAGAACATACAGAAATCGTTCCTGTAGTATTCCCAATGGTATTGGATGATGCAACACAAGAGGAAGGCTGGCAAGAAGCAAAACGCATTATCTTGTCCTACTTAGATCAAGGTAAAAGCGTTGTATTCTTAACATTGGGCGATCCTATGTTCTACAGTACATACATGTATGTATATCGTTTGATCGAAAATACAGGCCATGAAATCGAAACAATTCCTGGCGTTACTGCATTCTGTGCTATTGGTTCTCACCTTGGCTATCCAATTGTAGAGAAAGAAGAAGTACTAGCTATCGTTCCTGCTACAGCACCTAAAGAAAAAATCGATGCTGTATTGGCTGTAGCTGATGATGCGGTAATCATGAAAGTATATAAAAACTTTGATGAAGTACAAGAAACATTGCTTAAACATAACATGGCAGATGATGCGGTTATGATTAGCCGTGTAGGTTTGCCTGATGAGCAAGTATATGTAGGCCTAGACAATATGCCAAAAGATACTAAACTCAACTACTTATCTACAATCCTTGCAAAACGTAAGGATCGTTAACAAACACGTCGTATTACGAGGTAATATCTATGAACACAGTACAGATTCCACGTGTTGTCATTGCAGGCACAAACTCTGGTGTAGGTAAAACAACAATCGTAGCGGGCTTATTGGCTGCTTATGCAAATGGTGGACGTACGGTGCAATCCTTTAAAGTGGGCCCGGATTATATTGATCCGGGCTTTCATAAAATTGCATCCGGCCGTGACAGCTATAATTTAGATACGTGGCTCGTGCCACCTCACAAATTAAATCCTTTCTTTGCTACTATGGCAAATGGTGTAGACCTTGCCATTATCGAAGGTGTTATGGGATTATATGATGGCGGTCGCGAAGGGGTTAGTTCCACTGCCCAAATTGCTAAGCAATTGAATGCTCCAGTGGTATTAGTTATTGATTGTAAGGCGATGGGTGAAAGCGCAGCAGCCATTGCTAAAGGATTCCGTGATTATGACCCAGAGGTAAACTTTGGTGGTGTCATTCTTAACCGCTTAGGCTCTGCTAACCATGAGCGCATGGTTCGTGAAGGCATGTCCAAGATTAGTGTTCCAGTCATTGGTGCTATTTATCGCGATGACCGTGTGCACTCTCCTGAGCGTCATTTAGGCCTTACACCTGTTACTGAAGTCGATCCAACAGAAGCCATAAATACGATTCGTGAAGCTGTTGAAAAAATGGTTAAGCTCGATCAATTATTAGAAATCGCATCTAGTGCACCAAGTATTGAATTACCCGATGCAGTAGATCCTAAATCCGTAGAAAAACGAGTTAAAATCGGTGTAGCCTATGATGAGGCGTTCTCTTTCTATTATCCAGCAAGTTTAGCCGCCTTAGAGGAAAAAGGTGCTGAAATCGTATACTTTAGTCCTCTTAATGACTTTGAAGTTCCTGATGTAGACGGCCTAGTATTTGGCGGTGGTTTCCCTGAAATGTTCTTGTTCCAACTCTCTAGTAACGAGTCAATGAAGGAGTCTATCCGTCAAGCCAACGAACAAGGTATGCCTATTTATGCTGAATGTGGTGGCCTTATGTATTTATGTGAGAGCATCCACGATTTCGAGGGTACCGTATATGATACGGTAGGTATTGTACCAGCTAATTGCATTATGCAACAAAAGCTACAAAAAGTAGGGTATGTTACGGCTACAGCTAAGCGAGATACCTTGTTAGGAGCTGCTGATACATCTCTTCGTGGTCATGAGTTCCATTTCTCCACTATGGAGCCGACTATAGAGGACTTCCCATGGGCATTCCACTTAGAAGGTGGCCGCAAACCTCAATCCTATGATGGAGGCTTTGCCACAGACAATGTATTAGCATCGTATTTACATTTGAACTTTGCTGGCTCTGATGAAGGCGCGCAACATTTTGTTGATATATGCGCTAAGTATAAAGCTAAAAGGAGCTAATTATGAGTGAACGAGGCTTAATTTTAGTTAATACCGGCAATGGTAAAGGTAAAACAACAGCAGCATTAGGTGTTGCATTACGCGCTGTTGGCCAAGGTCTTAAGGTTTTAATCTTACAATTTATCAAAAGTGGTAATGGCTATGGCGAACTAGCAGGTCTTGCTAAATTAGGGGACCAAGTAGAAATTCGTTCCATGGGTAAGGGATTCATTTACTATAAACGAGATGAAGTAGGCGAGGCTGAATTGGCACGTCACAAAGAGGCAGCTCAAGAGGCTTGGCACACATTAGTGGAAGAAGTAAATTCAGATCGATGGGACCTCATCATTATGGATGAAATCAATAATGCCATTAATTATGAGCTTATTGATGTGAATTCTGTAGTAAATATGCTTAAACATAAACCTGAGCGCTTACACGTTATTTTAACGGGTCGTTATGCAAAATCTGAAATCATTGACATTGCCGATACGGTAACAGAAATGAAGGTAGTAAAGCACGCCTATGAGAAAGGCATTAAAGCTGCTAAGGGGATTGAGTTTTAGTTTAGATGATATAGTAATAATTAAATCTAAAATTTTCGAAAAAGTTCTTGCTAAAACTATATCGAAAATGTATAATATAGTCATAAGCACAAGGTGCTAAATATTCTCGACATTAAGTATGTATATAAGACTAACCAGGAGGTTAACTATGGCTGTACATGATTACATTAAATCCGGCGATTTCGCTACTGAAAAACACGTTCCTGTTATTGAAACTGTTGACACTGTAAAAGCAGGTGAAACTTTCCACGTAACATTGTCCGTTGGTAAAGACATTGCACATCCTAACACTGTAGAACATCACATTGAATGGATTAAATTGTACTTCGTAGCTGAAGGTACTCAATTGCCATTCGAAGTTGGTGAAATTTCCTTCAACGTACACGGTGACGGCGCAACTGCAAACGAAGGCCCTGTACACGCAATCTCTGAAGGTTCTTTGGCAGTTTCCTTGAACAAATCTGGTAAATTGATTGCTGTATCCTACTGCAACATCCACGGTTTGTGGGAATCCGAAAAAGAAATCACAGTTGCTTAATTAACTTAATCAACTAATAAAGACCAGCCTTAGGGCTGGTCTTTTTGTATGTAATTTTTAATAATAACATAATTATTTTAGAGAAAAATCTGTCCGCACTCAAAAGAGTTTTGTTTTTATATGGTGGATAAAATGCCTTATATCCCTTTACAGTGCTATTTGTTTGTGGTAAAGTATATGCATATTGATTTTTAGTAGAATAAGTTAAATGAGGGATTATTGTGGCCTTAATCGTTAAAAAATTTGGTGGTAGTTCCGTAGCTACACCAGAAAAAATATTTAATATTGTTGATCGCGTCCTTCGTGAGAAGAAAGAAGACGATAAAGTCGTTATCGTTGTATCCGCTATGGGTGATACAACAGATGACTTGGTAGCATTAGCTAAAGAGGTAACATCTAAGCCTTATGGTCGTGAAATGGATCGCTTGTTATCTACAGGTGAGCAAGTAACGATTGCATTGATGGCGATGGCGTTCAACGAACGTGGTCATAAAGCGATGTCCTTAACAGGTGACCAAGCAGGTATTACAAGTAGTGATACATTTAATAAAGGCCGTATTTTGGGCGTTGATCCAAATCGCGTGTTTGAAGCTTTGGATGAAGGCAATATCGTAGTGGTTGCAGGTTTCCAAGGTATTACTGAATATGGTGACATGGTTACTTTAGGTCGTGGTGGCTCCGATACAACTGCTGTTGCATTGGCAGGTGCTATGAAAGCTGATGTTTGTGAAATCTTCACAGACGTTGAAGGTGTTTACTCTACAGACCCTCGCGTTGCAAAAGAGGCTTTCAAATTAGAAGAAGTAACATATGGCGAAATGCTTGAGATGGCACGTCTTGGTGCAGGTGTAATGCAACCTCGCGCCGTAGAAATGGGTTTCCGTTATGGTGTACCTATTCACGTACGTTCAACATTTAGTGACAAGACAGGTACTATTATTCGGGAGGATTATACTGTGGAAGCAAATAAACACGTAATTACTGGCGTAGCTGACGATACTAATACAGCAAAAGTAGCCCTTGTAGGCGTTGAAAATAAACCAGGAGTGGCAGCAACTGTATTTAAAGCATTGGCTGCAAAAAATGTGGACGTTGATATGATTGTTCAATCTATCCGTGCCGTAGGTGAACCTAAAACTGACCTTATCTTCACAGTAGCTATGGATGATGTTGTACTAGCTCGTGAAGTATTAGCAGAATTACAAAAAACTGTTGATATCGAAGCTGTAAATATCGACGAAAAAATGGCAAAGGTTTCTATCATTGGTGCAGGTATGTTAGGTCAACCAGGCGTAGCTGCTCAAATGTTTGATATCTTGAGCCAAGAAGGCATCAATATTGAAATCATTTCTACTTCTGAAATTAGTATTTCCTGTCTCGTTGCTGAAAATCGCGTTAAAGATGCTGTTCGTGTAATTCACAACGGCTTATTGTTAGACCAAAGAGGTTAATCTATTTATGGATAGTCTACGTAGTTTTATGGATGAAATGCTTAATGACCAAGGTCGTAAGGAAGGTTTCATTAGCGATCTACTAGGAAATCTTAAAAATCAGCCTATTCCAACATTGGAGCAAGCTCAAACTGGTTATACTACAGTAAGTAATTTACATGGTATTTTCTATGATTATGATAAGGCCGAAGTTACTATTTCTTATAAGGTGGTACCTGATATGTACCCACCTTATACATTGAGCTTTGTACAATTCCAAGCAGTGCTAGAAGGCTTATTAACCTTGCGCCGTAATCAAAAGTGGCAAATGCAACATAATAAATAAAATGAACCCCATGGGCTGTATGCCTGTGGGGTTTTGTATTTCGATAATTATTCTTAACATCTATATATAGGGTCGTCGATATGTTATAATAAATTGTTAGCATGAAATTAGTTATATTTATATAGAAAGAAGGGACAGCATGGAAATAAATAAGATTTATTCTGGCTTTCGCCTTGACCGCATTGAGCGCATTGATGAGATCAATGGTACCGCTTATGAAATGAAGCACGAAAAGTCTGGTGCTCGTTTAATTTATATCGATTCACCAGATTCTAATAAAGTATTCAATATTGCTTTTAGAACAACACCTCATAATAGTACAGGTGTAGCACATATTATGGAGCACTCCGTTCTATGTGGTTCTCGCAAATTCCCATTAAAAGAGCCATTTGTTGAACTTGTAAAAGGTTCTTTAAACACGTTCCTAAACGCTATGACATATCCGGATAAAACGATGTATCCTGTAGCGAGTAAGAACGATAAAGACTTCCATAATTTGATGGACGTATATCTTGATGCTGTATTCTACCCACGTGTTCGTGAAGATGCAGAAATCGTAATGCAAGAGGGTTGGCATTATGAGCTCGAAAATGCAGACGATGAACTTACCTACAAAGGTGTTGTGTTCAATGAGATGAAGGGTGTTTACTCATCTCCTGACTCTGTATTAGAACGCCAAATGATGCGTGAGCTTTTCCCAGATACTACTTATGGCGTTGACTCTGGTGGGGATCCGGATTATATTACAGATTTAACATATGAAGAATTCCAAGAGTTCTACAGTGTCCACTATCATCCATCTAATAGCTATATCTTCTTGTATGGTGATATGAATATTGAAGAGCAATTAGCATTCTTGAATGATGAGTATTTAAGCCATTTTGATGCTATTGAGATTCATACTGAGGTAGCTCTACAAGCTCCATTTACAGAAGGTAAAGTGGTGAGCTATCCATATAGTGTAGGTTCTGAAGAACCAACAGATAATCGCACATTGCATTCCTTTGCTTATGTATTACCTGATGTAACGCCTGAACATAGCTTGGCTTTTGAAGTGTTGACACATGCTTTGTTGACATCTCCAGCGGCGCCTCTTAAACAGGCTTTGGTAAAAGCTGGTATCGGCTCTGACGTAAGCGGCTATTATTTAGATAGCATTCGTCAACCTATGTGGACTGTACAAGCTACAGGTTCTAATTTAGATAAACAAGCTGACTTGCAACGCATTGTAGAATCTACATTACAAGATCTTTGTGACAAAGGTTTAGATAAAGAATTATTAGAAGCTTCTTTGAACAGCATTGAGTTTGCTCTTCGTGAAAGCGACTTTGGCGGTCGACCAATTGGTCTTGCTTATGTGATTCGCATGATGGACAATTGGTTATATGGTCATGACCCGTTAGAACTATTACATTATGAAGAGGCTTT
>URPT01000079.1 GCA_900549845.1 uncultured Veillonella sp.
GTTTTTCTTATAGCTATGTACAATAACCTTTGCATTATGTAAATAGCCTCTTAATTCAGGCTCACCTAATTTATTGAATAGAGGACAATGTATGAGGGTAGGTAGATATTGGTTGATAATATCGTTTGAAAGTATTTGCTTCATAGATACCTCCAGTGTGAAAAAGTTTATAGTAATTTAAAATGATTATTGTATAATAATATAGTTAGATCGAATGGTCTACCTGTTCCAAAAGGGGAGCAAGGAAAATTTTTGAAAAAGTTTTTATTTGTTGCTCAAGCTACAGAAATTGTATCATCTTTACGTTATACTTTCAAATGTAATCAATCAGACACCTGATAATTCATCAGTGTAATGTATAGGTTTGATATTATCTAGCTTGTATGCGAGAAAGTCTCGCAAAGGAGGATTTTTAAATGAGCATGTTCTGTTATCAATGCGAACAATCTGCAGCACCAGGCGGCTGTACTGTACAAGGTGTATGTGGTAAAACTGCACCAGTTGCTAACTTACAAGACGAATTAACTGCTGCTTTAGTTGGTTTAGCACGCGCTTTAGACGTAAAAGGCCAAACTAAAGAAGGCGTTGACTATTTAATGCGTGGTTTGTTCATGTGTGTAACAAACGTAAACTTCTCTGAAGAACGCGTTCAAGAATTCATCGACGAAGTAAACGCTTATCATGCAAAAATCGATAGCGCAGCTCAAAACTTCGATTGGGAACAATTGTGGAAAGGTGAAGAAGATATCGTATCTCTTCGTTCCACATTATTGTTAGGTATGCGTGGTATGGCTGCTTATGCATGGCATGCTGCACGTCTTGGTTTCCATGATCCAGAAGTTGATGCTTGGTTCATCAAAGGCATGGTAGAATTCGCTAAAGATCATAGCGCTGAAGAATGGTTGAACTTGTTGATGGAATTCGGCCAAATCAACTTGAAATGCATGGCTATTCTTGATAAAGCTAACACTGAAACATATGGTACTCCAGTACCAACTACAGTACCTTTGACTGTAGAACCAGGTCCTTTCATCGTTGTAACTGGTCATGACCTTCATGACTTGAACCAATTGTTGGAACAAACAGATGGTAAAGGCGTAAACATCTATACTCATGGTGAAATGTTACCTTGCCACGCTTACCCTGAATTGAAAAAACATCCTCAATTGAAAGGTAACTTCGGTACTGCATGGCAAAACCAACAAAAAGAATTCGTTGACGTTCCTGGCGCATTCTTATTCACTACAAACTGCATTATGCCACCAAAAGAAAACTACAGAGCAAATATCTTCACTACAGATATGGTAGGTTTTGACGGTTGTGCACACGTAGAAGAAAAAGAAGACGGCACTAAAGACTTCTCCGCTGTTATTAACCGTGCAATCGAATTGGGCGGCTACAAAGAAGCTCAAGAATTCACTGGTATCAACGGTGGTCACGAAGTAACTACTGGTTTCGGTCATGGTACAGTATTGGGCATTGCTGATAAAGTAATCGATGCTGTAAAAGCTGGCGCAATTAAACACTTCTTCTTAGTTGGTGGTTGCGACGGTGCTAAAGTAGGCCGTAACTACTACACAGAATTCGTAAAACAAACTCCAGATGATACTGTAGTATTGACATTGGCTTGTGGTAAATTCCGCTTCAACGACCTTAACATCGGTGAAATCGGTGGTATTCCTCGTATCCTTGATATGGGTCAATGTAACGATGCTTACTCCGCTATTCAAGTAGCAGTAGCTTTGGCTGGTGCATTTGAATGTGACGTAAACGACTTGCCATTAACATTGGTATTGTCCTGGTACGAACAAAAAGCGGTATGTATCTTGTTAACATTGTTGGCATTGGGTATCCGCAACATCTACATCGGACCTTCCTTGCCTAAATTCTTCTCCAGCAATGTATTGAACATTTTGGTAGAAAAATTCCAATTGCATCCAATTACAACTCCAGAAGCTGACATGAAAGCTATCTTGGGCTAATCGGATCCATTAATCTGTTAACCACAGTCCTACTTCCCCTCTCTTTTATGATTTAGGACTGTTGTTATAAATAACGCACCTAGGGTTATACTCTAGGTGCGTTTTTTACATATATTTAGTCCTCTGTATGTGTACAAAAATACTGCTAATGTGCATATAGACAGTAATCAATATCGATTGTTATACTATAGGTAAAGTAAGATTTTTTCACATTGTCTATGTGTATATAGAGGCGTGTATGAATAGTATTTTTGATATTATAGGACCTGTTATGATCGGTCCGTCTAGTTCGCATACAGCGGGTGCTGCACGACTAGGTAAGATGGCGCGGTGCATTTTCCGTTCCACACCTAAAAAGGTAGATTTAACCTTATATGGATCTTTTGCAAAGACTTATAAAGGTCATGGTACAGACCGTGCTTTGATTGGCGGTTTGTTGGGGTTCAAAGAGGATGATACGAATATTCGTATTGCTCATAAATTAGCTGAGAAAGAGGGGATGGAGTATAACTTTATCGAGTCTCCTCTCGATGTAGGTCATCCTAATGTAGTTCGTTTTGATATGTACGATGAACATAATCGTCATATGACTGTTATTGGTCGTTCTCTTGGTGGTGGTCAAATTATGATTACCGAAGTAGATGGCAATGATATGTCTATTACTGGCGATGAGTTTACCCTTGTCGTATTTCATGAGGATAGACCTGGTGCCATTTCTCTTGTGAGCCAAGCATTGAGTGAGTCCGATATTAATATTGCTACCATGCGTGTATTCCGTAAGGGTAAGCACAAGGATGCAGTGATGGTCATTACTACCGATACAGTAGTAAATCCTATTACCGTTCAGTTTATGCGCGAGTGTCCAGGCATTCAAGATGTGATGACCTTTGAAGCGTTATAGGAGGGCGAATGATGAGTTATGCATACGATACAATTGCAGATATTATTCGCTTAGCTGAGGAAAATAACATTTCCTTTGGTGAAGTAGTACTGCGTTATGAATTAGAAAATTATGACCGCAGTGAAGAAGCGGTTATTCGTGAAATAGAGCATCGTTTAGACATCTTTGAAGGTTCTATTCAAGATGGTATAGACTATGCAGAAAAAACAGCGTCTGGTATGTCCGGTGGCCAGGCAGCACAGCTTAATGGACAAACACCAAGATTTATGAGTGATATTGCGTACAAAGCTATGACCTATGCTATTGCTGTTAATGAAGCAAATGCAAAGATGTTCCGCATTGTTGCGTGCCCTACGGCTGGATCTTGTGGTGTTATGCCTGGTGCGGTGAAAGCAGTAGCGGACCATTACAAGCTAGATAGAGCAACTATGGTAAAGGGCTTCTTGGCTGCCTCTGGCATTGGCAATGTCGTAGCGAATCGCGCTTGTGTGGCCGGTGCCGTTGGCGGTTGCCAAGCAGAAATTGGTACGGCCGCTTGTATGGCTGCCGGTGCTATTGTAGAAATGATGGGTGGTACGCCTCGTCAAGTAGGACATGCTATCGCATTGTGCATGAAAAACTTATTGGGCCTTGCCTGTGATCCAGTAGCAGGGCTTGTAGAGGTACCGTGCGTTAAACGTAATGGTTTCTATGCAGTTCATGCCATTACTGCATCTGAATTGGCTTTGATGAATATTGAAAGTCAAATTCCACCAGATGAAGTTATTGAAGCAATGAATAATATCGGTCGCGCTATGCCAGCAGCATTGCGTGAAACAAGTGATGGCGGTCTTGCGGTGACACCGACAGGTACAGCTATTGCAGAACGAGTGCAATCCTTATAGGATTGCACTTTTTTCATGCTTTCATTTGTAGTAAAATAAAGGTTAGACTAGTTCAGAAAGGAGTGTGCATGATGGAACAAGCCAATCGAATATTGACTGTATTAGAAGAAGCAGGTTATGAAGCCTATATCATTGGCGGAGCAGTGCGTGATATTTTGATGCATCAAAAGCCTCATGACTTTGATATTGTGACGTCTGCACGCCCTGATACGGTAATTGAAGTCCTACGCGGTCAAGATATTCAAACGACAGACTTAGTAGGAAAATCTTTTGGTGTAGTAGTAGCTACACTAGAAGGAAAGCAATATGAAATTGCAACGTATCGCACTGAACGATATGGAGCGGATAGTCATCGACCAGAAGAAATCGCTTATGCCGATACCTTGGAGGAAGACGTGTTGCGTCGCGACTTTACGGTCAATGGCATGGCGATGAATCGTTTTGGTGAGGTCATAGACCTAGTAGGGGGACGTCGAGATATCAAGCATAAGACATTGCGAACCATTGGCAATGCACAGCAACGCTTCGAAGAAGACGCATTGCGATTATTTAGAGCATGCCGCTTTGTGGCAAAGCTAGATTTCTTACCTACCGAAGACTTATTAGAAGCTATGCCAAAGGCATTTTATCGTGTGCCTGGGTTATCTCTTGAGAGAGTCCGTAGTGAACTGGACCGACTCATGTTAGAGCCCGCTGTGGCTAAGGGCCTTGATGTATTAGTACAATCTCGCTTGGCCGAGTGCTCTTGTCGCGTTGTAGAAAATGGCGTGGCTCGTGAAGTGCCTATTTTACCAGAGCTATACCATCTTGTGAATTTACCACAAGAAAAAGACTTTCACGAATTTGATGGTTGGTATCATACATTAGCCGTTGTATCTCATACAGAACCAGATTTAACATTACGTTGGGGTGCACTGTTACACGATGTAGCAAAGGGGATGCCTACGGTGCGTGCTGTGGTGAATGGTCGCCTCACAGATCGTGGTCATGATACATTAGGGGCTGAAATGACAGAAACATTACTTACTCGTTTAGGTTACCCTAAGAGTTTTGTGCGCCGTGTAGCTTGGATTGTAAAAAATCATATGCGCTTTCACTATTTTGTACAAAATGGGGAAGCTAATGAGAAGAAGTGGATCCGTAAAGAGGCTCGCAGCGGTGAGTTTCGAGATAGTCAAATTATGCGAATTGCATGGGAACAATTATCTAAGGTTTGTGCTGCCGATGTATTAGGCTGTGGGAAGCCTTATGCATCGACTGATGGCACCTTAGCCTTTGGTGAATGTATGGCAGATCTTAGCCTAGAGATGCCTATCCATACAAAGGATTTAAATTATGACGAACGAGTTATTAAGCTTGCAGGGAAAAAAGTGGGGGAAGGATTGCAGTATTTATTAGGTCAGGTTCAAAATGGGGTGATTCCCAATGAACCAGATGCATTATATGATGCATTAGACCATAAGTTACGCCGTCCAGTGGAGAAATGATGAAGTTATTAAATAAAGCGTTATTACGCATGAGTGATTGGAGTCGCACTACGTGGTGCCTTGCCATACTCATGACCGTTGCCTTCGTCCTTATCGGGCGTTTAGCACAGTTACAGGTCTTTGATACCTTTGACCTAGAGAAGAAAAACTTATTACAAGTTCAAGTAGATAGAAAATTACAATCGCCGCGTGGTACAATCTATGACCGTAATGGCAAGCCTTTGGCGATGAGTGTAGTTACAAAATCTTTATATGCAGATCCAAAGATGATTAAACAGTCTCCTCAAGAGATTGCGGATCTCATCTCACCGTATGTAACGATGTCAAAAGAGAATATTGTGAAAGCTTTGCAAGAGGATACCGCCTTTGTCTGGTTGAATCGTATGATGGATGCAGATAAATCAAAAGGGGTACAACAAGTTATTAAGGATAATAATATTGCAGGCCTTAATTTCGTTGAAGAATCTAAGCGCTATTATCCAAATGGTGTCTTAGCGGCACAAGTATTAGGCTTTGTCGGTACTGATGATAAAGGTCTTGATGGTCTAGAACTGGTTCTTGATGACGAATTAAAGGGGGGCGTACAACAAGAAATTGTAGCTACTGATAATAAAGGGAATGCCATCTTTGGTTCCGTATTATCTAAATTTTTACCAGATAAGGGTAAAAGCGTAACCTTAACCATCGATGCAACAATTCAATTTATTGCAGAACGCGCTCTTGATAAGGCGATGGTTGATACAGGAGCTAAGCATGCCAGCGTTATCGTTATGGATCCAAAGAACGGTGAAATATTAGCGATGGCCAATCGTCCAAGTTATGATCCTAATAACTACAACCAAAGTGGTGAAGAGGCTTTCAAAAATATTGCGGTTACCAATTTATATGAACCAGGCTCTACATTCAAACCTATCATTGCATCTGCAGCTCTTGCAGCAGGCAAATGGAAGTTAGACACTGTGTATAACGATAAAGGGGCCTTCGCTGCCAATGGACATATCATTAGAAACTGGAATGGTGAGGGATATGGTCCTGTTCGTTTGCTAGATATTTTGAAGTACTCTATTAATACTGGTATGGCTGAAATTGGTACATTAACAGGTGCAGATATTCTCTCGAAATATATACGTGATTATGGCTTTGGCTCTGAAACAGGTATTGAATTGCCTGGTGAAGGAGCAGGTATTTTGTATAATCCAGAGGATATGAGTAAGCTAGACGTTGCGACTATGTCCATCGGTCAAGGTATTGCGGTTACACCATTACAAATGGTTCGCGCCTTTGGTGCACTTTCTAATGGTGGGGCTATGATGAAACCACATATCATCAAGTCT
Organism: uncultured Veillonella sp.; assembly: GCA_900549845.1. Classification (GTDB taxonomy): domain Bacteria; phylum Bacillota; class Negativicutes; order Veillonellales; family Veillonellaceae; genus Veillonella. Next base: position 6,589 of record URPT01000079.1, read on the forward strand.
TATAGTAACTCTCAAGGCGATGTAACAAGTACGACTGAAACATCTGTTGTGGGACAACCAGTTCCGGCGGAAACCGCTAAAACCATTGTAGATATTCTAGAAAAAGAAGTATCCGAAGGTGGCGGTACAAAAGCGATGGTAGAAGGTTATCACTTCGGCGGTAAAACTGGTACGGCGCAAAAACTAGATACCAAACATGGCGGTTATCTCGACGGACAATACATTGCGTCCTTTATTGGCTTTGGCCCTGTAGAGGATCCAAAATTTGTAGTTCTTGTCGTTATTGATGACCCACAAAAGGGTTCTTATTATGGTAGTCAAATTGTAGCCCCTGTATTTAAGGACATCGTATCTCAACTTGTACGGTATTACCAAATGAGTCCGTATGTTAAAGAAAGTACACCAGTAGCTGTTAAAGCTGCTAATACACTACCTGAACCAAAACCGGGAAGTGATGGTTCTGTTACATTGCCTAACTTTACTGGTTTTACCTATGGTGAAGTGCGTGATTGGTTACATAAGGCGGGACTTGCCTTTAAACCGGATGGAACTGGTACGGCTACATCTCAAGATGAAAGTAGCGGTACAACTGTTCAGGCTGGTACAGCAATTACTGTTCATTTCCGTAGATAAAACGAATTCGGTCATAATTAGAAATTATAGACAGTTCGTTATATAATAGAATAAGAGACTTAGGTGCCTCTCAGGAGGCACCTTTTTTATAAATAGTTTGAATGAATGGAGATACACATGATCGAATTACGCGGTAAAGCAGTAGCAGATGCTCACAAGGCGATTTTACAAGAAAAAGTTGCAGCAGTAGGAGACTCTGTAATTACTATGGCAGTATTACTTGTTGGTGAAGACCACGGTGCTCATATGTACGCTACATTTATGGAAAAGACAGCAAAGAATTTTGGCTATGGCTTTGTATTAAAACAATTACCTGAAACGGCTACACAGGATGAAGTAGTTACAGCATTGCAAGAATTAAATAATGATGCGGCTGTTCATGGAATTTTACCGTTAATGCCGATGCCTAAACACATTGATACAGAGGCTCTTATCGATATGCTAGATCCTAAAAAAGATATCGATGGTTTAACTACGTATAA
>URPT01000080.1 GCA_900549845.1 uncultured Veillonella sp.
GTATGAGGATATAGCATCAGTTAAAAATAAAATACTTAAGAATAGTTCGGGGAAAAATAAAAAACCTATTTTTCAAAATACTATCGTTTTATATGTCCTTGATATAGCTATGGAGCAAGGAATTAGTTTACAACACCTCAATATAAAAGATGAACATATTAGTGTAGATGGTATAGGCCATAGTGATGAAGCATGCCGTAAATTTATAGCTAGTCTTCAACAAAGGTTAATTGGAATGGATTGTCATGGAACAGTTAAAGCAGATCAAGGTATATATACATTCCATATGGAAGGATCTAAAGGAGAGCACAACACATCCAGTAGAGAAGATAGTAATGATCATACTAGTGTGGGGTATCATCATTAGTATTTCACTATATGGGTATATTAACTTAAATCACAAAGCGACTCATTTGAAAGAACGACAAGAAAACTATGTTATCCAAATGCAGGCTGAGTCAGATTATATCGCATCTAAGGAAGCGAAATTACTAGCGTCTTTTACAGAAAACAAGCTATCGAACACGAGTTCTAATACTAGTATTTTTGAGTCTTTGCAAGGAGAACCATTAATGATTGTTAGTACTGATGAGCATGAAGGTATACTAGAATTAACAGTATTAGGTAGTACAGAGCGTATGATTAACTGGATAAATACTGTTGAAGAAAAGGATCCTTCACGCCGTATAGAAATAGAAGACATAGAACGGAAAGGCAATGTAGTATATGTACATTGTGCAGTGAAACCAATTATGAGGTCTTAACATATAAATTATTTTTAGTAATACTAATAGAGACAGATTATAGAGAGTTAGTCTATAGTCTGTCTTTGTTTTTGTAGCATTTTATAGTACAATGAAGGATATGAAATAATAAGGGGCACATAAATAGATGATAATAAAACGCAATATTATGCTCATCGGTTCTATGGGAAGTGGCAAAAGTCATTTCGGTCGTAATCTTGCAGAACGCAAGGGATGGCAATTTGTAGATACTGATCGCGTATTAGAAGGTCGTTTTGGGTTGCCTATTGCTGAAATATTCAAGAAAATTGGAGAAAAAGCATTCCGTCGTGCTGAAATGGATGTACTTAAAAAGGTATGCTTATACCATGAAGCGGTTATATCTGTAGGTGGTAATTTTCCGATTGAACATCGTACGTTAAAAGTATTAAAAAAATACTCATATATTATTGGTATTCGCGCTGCACAATTTCGTATTGTGAGCCGTGTAAATCGCCGAATCGGGAAGCGGCCAACTATGGATTACAATAATGTACATGCTTTTGTACACGCTATGATACAATCCTGGAAACCAGTATATAAGCAGTGTGATTTTGTACTAGATACAACAAATGGTCGGACCTATGATTTTATGCAACGTATTGAAGATGAATTAGTTGCTTCAGGTGTGCAATTTAAAGCAAGACGTCAACCCAATGATATGGACAATGGAGATGATAAAGAATCATCTCAAGAACTAAAACTAAATAATTCTGTTACTAGAAATACAAATGATAGAAGAATATCTAAGAAAATAGACGCTCATAAACGAACTTCTCATACATTAGGTTCTAATAAGGTAGTACCTAATAAGGTAGTATCTACTACATCTTGCTGTGATAAACATCGTAACAAGAAGACATCTAATCAGACAGGTAAAGGACGTAAGTCAGAAGCTATATCCAAACAACATACACCACAAAGGGGGAATGGATATGAGAAGAGTCGCAATACTAACAAGCGGCGGAGACGCACCTGGCATGAACGCCGCCATCAGAGCGCTAACTAGAAAAGCAATCCATGAAGGTTTTGAAGTGTTCGGCGTTGAGCGTGGCTATTTAGGCATTATGGAAGAGCAATTTATTCCATTATCAAACCGCTCTGTAGGCGGCATTATTACTCAAGGTGGAACGATGCTAAAAACAGCTCGTTTTCCAGAATTCCAAAATGAAGAGGTTCAGAAAAAGGCCTATAATATTTTAAAAGCTCATGGTATAGATCATCTCATCGTTATCGGTGGTGATGGTTCCATGCGTGGCGCTACAAGTTTGGCAAAACTTGGTATGTCCACCATGACTATTCCTTGTACCATTGATAATGATATGGGTGGTACTCAATATACTATAGGCTTTGATACAGCGCTCAATACTGTGGTTGATGCGGTTGGTAGAATTCGTGATACGTCTAATTCACATGAACGAGTAGCCATTGTCGAAGTAATGGGACGTAAGGCAGGTCATATTGCGCTTAAAGCTGGACTTGCGTGTGGTGCTGAAATTGTACTCGTTCCTGAAAATCCTATGCCTTTACATGAGGTATGTCGCCATTTAAAGGAGACACAGATTCGTGGTAAAGAATATAGTGTGGTGCTCGTTGCAGAAGGTGCTTATAATAGTGGAGAAGTTAAATCCTATATTAAGGATCATACGGAATTTGATCCGAGCTTGACCGTATTGGGGTATTTACAACGCGGTGGCGGTCCATCTGCGTTTGATGCTATTTTAGCGGCTCGTATGAGTGAAGCTTGTATCAATCTTTTGATGAGTAGTGTGGATAATCGATTAGTAGGCTATATAGATGGACATATTCGTCCTATATCCTATCAAGAGGCTGAACGTCTAGAATTCCCGATTAATGAAAAGGACTATACACTACTATCTATATTGAGTAGTTAAGACGATTTAAAAGTGACCCGAAAGGGTCATTTTCTTTTTATCATGATTTATTCATTAATGAAATTATATTGCATAAAAGTAATTGGTGCTGTATAATTTAAAAATACTAATAGTATCATCATAAATAGATACTTTATTGGCAATATCTTCATCTTTTTATAAGGAGATTATAATGAAAGAATTCTTACAAAAGCATCGTAAACGCATTATTGCTGGTGCTGTTGTTCTTTGTGTTCTTGGTGGTGGTACATACTACTACATGCATAGTGAAGGTTCTAAGCAAACACAAAACTTATATACTACTGGCAAGGTAGAAAAGGGTGATGTAAAAACAAGTATTAGTGCTACGGGTACTATTAACCCTGTTAATTATGTAGACGTTTCTACGAATGTGGCTGGTAAACTTGAAAAAGTTTTAGTTAAAGAGAATGATCAAGTTACAGCTGGTCAAGTGATTGCCTATATTGATACACGTCAATTACAAGCCTCTGCAGATGATGCTCGCGCTGCATTAGCTAAGGCAGAACTTGATATGAATCGTTATAAAGCATTAGCCGATCAAAATGCCATTGCTCAACAAACCTATGATGATTCTGTAACAGCTTATGAACGCGCAAAATCTACGTATGACCGCGCAGCAGCAGATTTAAATGATGCTACTATTACGGCGCCAATGTCTGGTACTGTTATTGGTACACCATTGAAAGCTGGTCAAACTATCAGTACTGGTATTTCTACACAAATGATTATCGCTACGATTGCAGATTTAAGTGATTTAGAAATTTACCTAACTGTAGATGAAACAGATATTGGTAGTATCAAACAAGGAGCTAAAGTAGAATTTACAGTAGACTCTAAGCCAGGTGAAACTTTCACAGGTTACGTGTCTGAAATTGCAAAAGGTACAAAAGGCAATATGGGCGCTACAAGCAATAGCGTTGTGTACTATACCGTAAAAGTTCAAATTCCTGAAAATATTTCCACCAATTTCTTACCATCTATGACGGCTCGTGCAACTATCTTTGGCGAAGATATTAAAAATACATTGGTAGTACCTCTTACTGCAGTGCGTACAGATAAGCAAGGGGAATATGTATATGTTATTAAAGATGGTCAACCAGTACGTACAGCTGTTTCTACAGGCGTAACTGGTGATACTAATGTACAAATTCTAAAAGGTTTATCTGAAGGTGATGAAATCATCGTAAGTGGTGATGTAACAGCACCTAAGAATAATAGCCGTGGACCATTCTAATAGTAGGTGAATATGAATCAAGCAGTAATCGATATACAAGGGATTACGAAGACCTATGTAAATGGTAAATTATCGGTGCCTGTTCTACATGGTATCGATTTACAGGTCAACAAAGGCGAATTTGTGTCTATTATGGGTCCATCTGGTTCTGGTAAATCTACCTTTATGAACATACTTGGTTGTTTAGATAGACCAACAACAGGTTCATACCGCCTAAATGGCGATGAGGTTGCTACCTTATCCGACGATGAATTGGCCTTTGTACGAAACAAACAAATAGGCTTTGTATTCCAAAGTTTTAACTTATTAACAAAATTGACAGCCTTAGAGAATGTGGCGCTCCCTATGATTTATGCAGGGATGGATAAAAAGTCACGTAATGAACGTGCTGCTGCATTGTTATCCTCTGTTGGCCTTGGAGATCGTATGGATCACTTGCCATCTGAGTTATCTGGTGGTCAGCGTCAACGTGTAGCCATAGCTCGCGCGTTAGCGAATAATCCGGCTATCATCATGGCCGATGAACCGACAGGCAACCTTGACTCCAAGTCGACTATTGATGTTATGAATATCTTTAGAGGTCTCTATGATGAAGGGCGTACAATTATCCTCGTTACTCATGAACCTGAAATTGCAACCTATGCAAGTCGTAATGTAGTATTGCGTGATGGTTTGATTGTAGAGGATTCTCAAAATCTGAATATGACGCCTGTACAGGAGGTGCCACATGTATAAAGAGAGTTTCTTAATGGCATGGGCATCCCTCATTGCTAATAAAATGCGTTCCATTTTAACCATGTTAGGCATCATCATCGGTGTAGCTGCCGTAATTGCCTTAGTATCTATTGGTAATGGTGTAAAGCAAGATATTCAAAACTCCATCTCTAGCTTAGGATCTAATCTATTAATGGTTATGCCTGGGGCACCACGCACACCAGGGGTTCGACCTTCTGCAGGCTCTATGAAGTCCTTAAAGGTAGCTGACTACGAAGCTATTGCAAAACTAGATGGCGTTAAAGCTGCAAGCCCAATGACAAATGGCGCATATGTAGTTATTTATCAAAATAAAAACTGGACTACTTCAGTGTCTGGTGTTAATGCTAATTATTTAGATGTTAATAACTGGTCCATGAAATCTGGGCGCTTCTTATCTGAAAAAAATGTACAGAATCGGGAGCGCGTCGCAGTAGTTGGTAAAACGGTAGTCAAAAATTTATTTGGCGATGAAAATCCAGTAGGCGCTGAAATTCGGGTTAAAAATATTCCATTCCGAATTATTGGTGTTCTCAATAGTAAAGGTAGTGGCGCTATGGGTAATGACCAAGATGATATGGTAATCATTCCCTATACTACAGCCATGGAACGGGTAGAAGGTATCGACTATCTCCGCATGATTTACGTAGTAGGTAAAGATGAAAACGGTATCGATCGTTTGCAATCTGATATTGAAAACCTATTGCGCGTACGTCATGGTATTAAGGATACAAACCTCGATGATTTCAATATCCAAAATATGAACTCCATTATGGAAACCATGGAGCAAACAACAGGAACGTTAACCTTATTCCTTGGCGCTGTAGCTGCCATTTCACTAGTAGTTGGTGGTATTGGCATTATGAATATCATGCTTGTATCGGTAACAGAACGGACTCGGGAAATCGGTGTTCGCAAAGCATTAGGTGCCACCTATAGTGTTATCGTTACACAGTTCCTTATCGAGGCTGTTGTTATCAGTCTGATGGGGGGCATCATAGGTATTGCACTCGGTATAGGGGCCTCTAAGTTAATTGGTATGGCTTCAGGCATGAGTACAGTTATATCTATACCAACTATTGTAATGTCTTTTGCCTTCTCTATGGCAATTGGTTTGATCTTTGGTATTTATCCAGCTCGCAAGGCGGCAAAACTTAATCCAATTGATGCATTACATTATGAATAGTCTTAAATTGTAAGTGTGTATTTTTAAGAACATACTAATAAATAGATAGAGTTATTCGCATATGGTGCGTTGCATGATACAATATGTATGATGTAACGCACCATTTTTATATGCTTGTATGTAATTTATGCTATATACTTATGAAAATTTCATGCAAGTAATTTGTAATAAACGGGGTATGTAGATTACCTAATCTACGGGTAAGTATATTGAATGGAGAACCTTATGGCTACAACATTGTTAGAATATTTCAATGAATTACGAAATCAGAATCCATTTTCTTGGGTAAAAGATTCTGAAATTACAGCAGTTGAACCAGGTCATGCAGAAATGACCTTACAAACAAATGATACAGAGTATTGTAATTTCCGAGGAGATTTACATGGTGCCGTTTGTATTGGTTTAGCAGATAGTGTAATGGGGACCGCTTGTTTCACATTGGGCAAATCTGTTAGCACTATTGATCTTAATGGTAACTATGTGAAAGCTGTTAAGGGTGGTACTGTATTGCGCGGTGTAGCCAATGTAGAACATAATGGTAAAACAACTATTGTTGCTACAGCACGTATCTATAATGAGTTAGGTGAACTTGTTCACTTGGCACGTGGTACATTTTTTGTACTAGAAGAGAAGTCATTACCTGAATTACCATGGCGTTTTATTGAAGAAGACAACCCTGATTTGGTATAATATAGTTTAGACTTTTAAATATAGGAGGATGCTTTAATGGAACAAGAATTACAACGTCTTAAGGCAGAAGCCCTTGAGGCTATCAAAGGCGCTGCTATCAAACAAGCGTTGCAAGATATACGTGTAAAATATCTAGGTAAAAAAGGTGAGGTAACGGCTTTATTAAAAGGTCTTGGTAAATTATCTCCTGAAGAACGCCCTAAGGCTGGTGCTCTTGTTAATGCGGTTCGTGAAGCATTAGAGGCTGAAATTGATGCCGTTAAAACTCGTATGGAAACAGAAGAGTTAAATGCTCGCTTAGAGCAAGAGCGTATCGATATTACATTGCCAGGTCGTGCACAAAAAATGGGTCATATTCATCCATTAACAAAGGTTAATGAAATGATTGAAGACTTCTTTATGAAAATGGGCTATACCGTTGAAGAAGGCCCTGAGGTTGAGCAAGATTACTACAACTTTGAATGCTTAAATTTGCCTAAAGATCATCCTGCACGTGATATGCAAGATTCCTTCTATATTACAGAAAACTTCTTATTACGTACCCATACATCTCCAGTTCAAGCTCGTACAATGCAACGTCATGAACCTAATAGCCCAATTCGTATGATTGCGCCTGGTAAGGTTTATCGTTGGGATTATGATGCAACACATTCCCCAGTATTCCATCAAGTGGAAGGTCTCATCATTGACGAGCATATTACATTTGCTGATTTGAAAGGTACATTAGAGTCCTTCTTACGTCACATGTATGGTGATGAAACAAAGGTACGTTTCCGTACAAGCTTCTTCCCATTCACAGAACCATCTGCAGAAGTAGATATTTCTTGTGTAATGTGTGGTGGTGAAGGTTGCCGTGTATGTTCTCATACAGGTTGGCTTGAAATCTTAGGCTGCGGTATGGTTCATCCTGATGTATTGCGCATTAATGGGTACGATCCTGAAAAGGTTAAAGGCTTTGCCTTTGGTATGGGCGTAGAACGTATTGCTATGCTTTTATATGGCATTAATGATTTACGTCTATTCTTTGAAGATGATGTACGATTCTTGGAACAATTTTAGGA
>URPT01000081.1 GCA_900549845.1 uncultured Veillonella sp.
TACCATTATTTCGGTCAATATATGCATATAAATGTCCACGTTTTTCTATATTATAATCACCATTTGCAATACGTTTAATATGACTTTGCATTTGATGAACTTCAATTTGGTTTAAAAAGCCTAGTTCACCAAGGTTAATACCACAAACAGGTACATTATATGGGTAAATTTGTCTTGCCAAATGGATGATGGTACCATCACCACCAAAACTAAAGGCAATATCAATTTGTTTAAAGATTTCTGGACGACTTAAAATATGAGTTTCAGGAATCTTAAGTACTCGTGCAGGTGCATCTGATTCGAGATCATCTGGCAAAAATACTTCGATACCTTCATCTTTACAAATATGTGCAGCCATTTTTAAAACTGCCATAATATTGCTTTTCCCCATATTAGGGAAAAATCCGATACGCATAGTAATCTCCTATAATGAATGGGCTTCTGCAACTACTGTATCAATTAATGCATCATCAATAGCTAAAGCCCCTTCTTTGTACTTTTTAAAATAACCTAAAAACTCAATATTACCTTCCATACCTTTAATTGGTGAGAAAGTTAATCCATGAACATATAATCCACAATCATACGCAACATGTAAAATACGATGTAAAACCTCTTTATGGATTTCCGGGTCGCGAACAATACCACCTTTGCCAACATTTTCTTTGCCAGCTTCAAATTGCGGCTTAATTAAAGCAACGAGGGAGCCTGTATCTTTTAACAATGTAGTAGCTACAGGCAATACTTTATCTAAAGAGATAAATGCTACATCTATGGAAATAAAGTCAACCAGTTCACCTAATTGTTCTGGTGTGACAGTGCGAATATTTTGCTTTTCCATGTTGATAACACGTGGGTCTTGACGTAACTTCCAAGCTAATTGATTATAGCCTACATCGATAGCAAATACTTTAGCTGCTCCATTTTGTAGAGCACAATCTGTAAAACCACCAGTGCTGGCACCTATATCGACCATAACAGCGTCTTGTAAATCGATAGGATACGTTTGAATAGCTTTTTCTAACTTTAGTCCACCACGACTAACATAAGGTAAGGTGTTACCCTTTACTACGATATTAGCATCTACAGGAATTTTTGTACCCGCTTTATCAATACGTGTTGTATCCATAAAGATTTGGCCAGCCATTATGGCTGCTTTGGCTTTTTCTCTACTTTCAAAAAGCCCTCGATTAACGAGGAGTATGTCTAAACGTTCTTTACTACTCATATCACACCATTGTAAATATAATAAAATTGAATACACGCTACAATAATACCGAGGATTAATCCCCCAAATACCTCTACTGGAGTATGTCCTAATAACTCTTTTAAGGCCTCTTTACGAGTAATGACAACAGGTATATTTTTCTTTGTAAAATAATCTACAATTTGGTTTAGAATTTGAGCTTGTCGCCCAGCCTCTAATCGTACACCTGATGCATCATACATAACTACAATAGAGAATACTAAGGATAGGATAAAGAGATCAGAAGCTCCATTTTTCAGATAAATAGCTGTAGTTGTAGCGATTACAAAGGATGTATGCGAACTTGGAAAACCTCCAGATCCCACTAATCGTTCTGGACGAAATTTACCATGCCGAACTAGTTGCCATACGAATTTGATAGCCTGCGCAGTAAACCATCCCCAAAATGCAGCTTGCGCTATGTAGTTGTGTGCTATTTGTGGTAATATATCAATCATTATTTATACCTTCTTCAGGTAATACCAATTAATTAGTTCGTTCTAAAAGATAATCAATTAGAGCAGATAATATAGATGTATCATAAGAAACAGAGTTTAATGCATCGTGAGCTTGTTTGCCAACTAATAGGGCTTGCTCTTTTGCTCCTTCTAAACCAAGCAAAGATACATACGTCGATTTATGTTGTCGAATATCACTACCAGGAGTCTTTCCTAATTCTTCAATAGTTCCAGTTACATCTAGAATATCATCAGTAATTTGGAATAACAATCCTAAACAATTAGCATATTCCATAAGCGCTGTTCGAGTAGTCGTATCTGCATTGCCTAAAATAAGGCCTAATTCTACTGACGCATTAAATAATGCACCCGTTTTTCCACTGTGCAAAACCTTTAACTCTTCTAGTGGGATATGCTTATCTTCACTGAGCATATCGAAGGCTTGACCACCGACCATACCTTCCGGGCCTGCTGCAGCAGCTACACATTGAATAGCATCTATTTTTTGCTGAGGCGTAGCAGTTTTATTCTCAGTCATTAGTTGAAAAGCATAAGTTAATAAACCATCACCAGCTAGAATAGCCATACCTTCACCATAAACTTTATGATTTGTTAAATTACCTCTGCGATAATCATCATTATCCATAGCTGGTAAATCATCATGTACTAAGGAATATGTATGGATACACTCCATGGCGCATAGAAACTCCTTATAATCAGCTGGATTTTTATGAAGCATTTCTAACACAGCTTTAGATAAGATTGGTCGGATTCGCTTGCCACCTTGCATTAAGCTATAACTCATGGATTCATAAAGAGGTTTAAATTCTTGATTTGGGCTACTTAAGACCTCACCTAACCATTGTTCAATATGTTGTTTGCTAGACCCTAAATAATCTTTGAACATAGAATCTCCTTATTCGCTGATGCGGACTTCTTCGATAATTTGTTGAACTTCATTTTCAACCGAATCGAGCATTTCTGCACATTCTTTTACTAATGTTAAGCCCTTTTTATATTGAGTTAAGAGTTCAGAGATGGTCATATCACCATCGTCTAATTGTTTCACAATATCCTCTAAGGCTTTATATTTCTTTTCATAATTTTTTAGTGATGCGGCCATCTTTGTGCGCCTCCTTTACCGTAGCATTCACATAACCATCAGCAAGTGTAACTCGTATATCATCCTTTGGATGTAATTGAGTAACAGACGTTATAGGTTTATCATTATGTTCAACCTTTGCAAACCCTTTTACCATCATTTGTAATGGATTTAGAGATTCTAATTGTTGAGCTAATAATGCTAAACTATGTTTCTCTGTATTGCATCGTTCTTTTGTAGCATTAGTTAATGATTGTGAAAGCTCTTGTAAATGCGTTTTCTGTTTATGCAAAAATTGTAGAGCTGGAATACCTAATTTACGATTAAAGAGCAATGTTAAATCTGTACGTTTCTGTTGTAATGTATACCGTATAAACTCATGTAGATACTCTTCTTTTTCTGACAATTGATCTTGTAATGTCGTTATAGGAAGCACTGCCATTTCTGCAGCATGACTAGGTGTTGCTCCACGAGCATCTGCTACATAATCACATAAGGTATAATCTGTCTCATGACCTACTGCTGAGATTACCGGTGTATTAGCAGTATAAATAGCCTCTACAACTGCTCTATCATTGAAACACCATAAATCCTCCATAGATCCGCCACCACGACCAACGATGATAAGGTCTACCTCTGGGTCAGCATCAGCCGCTGCTATTCCTTTAGCTATAACAGGTCCTGCTGTATTACCTTGGACAGGAACGGAGAACAATTTAAATCGAACTAATGGGTTTCGTCTTTCACTGACATGTAAAATATCATGTAATACAGCGCCAGATTGAGATGTAACAATCCCTATGCAACTTGCCATATACGGTAAATTTTGTTTATGGCTATCATCAAAGTATCCTAAGGCAGTTAATTCTCGTTTTAAAGCGTCAAATTCAAGCTGTAATGGGCTTTTAGAACCTATTTGCATATCGGATGCAATGAGATTTAAACGGCCCATTTTATTGTAAAAATTAACAGATGCTTTTACAGTTACTAATAGACCATTTTGAATGGCATTAGCCAACCCTTTTTGCATAACAGTGCTAGACCACATGGTAACATCAATAGCGGCTTCTTCATCTTTTAAAGAGAAATACATATGACCACTACTATGACGCTTTGCATTAATAATGGTGCCGCTAACATAAAGATTCTTAAGTAGATATTCACGGTCTAAGGTGCGCTTTATAAGATTGTTTAATTGTGTAATGGTTAATACATTCACGATTATCCTCTAGTTTCCTCTAAAAAAGCAGCGCCAAAAGCATTGCCAGTGGCATTATCAACAGAAAATTGTGGCTGTGCCACGTGTAATGTAATGTGATTACGTCTACAATAATGATCCATACGATGACGAAGTATACTATTGCTCATTACACCACCAACGGCAATTAATGTTTTAACAGGTTTATTTTTTAAATGATAGTTAATCATTTTTTCTAGTGCATTTCCAATAGAGGTGAATACAGCTCGCGATAGATTAAATTTTTCTATATCATTCATGGAATCACTAATGCGTCGCATAGCCGCACTACATGGCCCAGCAAAGCTTATCCAACCTTCTTTTACAGAAGATGGTAATGGTTCATATTCTGTAGTTTGTAATGCTAATGCCTCTAGATGCTTACCTGCAGGAAATGGCAAACCCATTGCAACACCAATACGATCTACATATTGACCGCCTTGTAAATCCTTAGAGCCGCCAATAATGTGAGACTCAAATATGCCTTCTCCTTTATAATGACAATATACGAGCTCCGTAGTACCACCTGATAAATGAAGTGCTAAAAATGGATCTTTAGGAATTGTTTTTAGTTCTCGAAGGGCAGCTAAAATATGATTTTCTTGATGTGCAAAAACGTGTAAAGGTACATTCATCATATGACTTAGAGATTGACCATACCCTAGCCCTACCATAAAGGCTGGCATATAGGAATTTTCCTCACGTCTAGGAAAACCACTAACACCGACACCACTAATTGGTAGTTGTGGCAATTCAGATATCAACTTAGGCAATGCCTTTGTATGTTGAAAGACCATATTTGATTGTTGTAGTCCTCGCTCACCCTGTTTGACCTCTAATATTTTGCGGGCTTCCCCAACCATTTGAAAGTCGCTATCTATAATGGCACAACTCGTAGTGTAGCAACTAGTATCAATGCCTAAGTAATATCGTTTCATTATTTACTCTTATTATATGCATCTAGAATTGCATTAATTAATTTATAAGAAGAATCAGAACCAAAATCTTTAGCTAACTGAATAGCTTCGTTGATAGCTATAGATGGTTCCAAAGGGTCAGCTTCATTTGTCATTTCCCATAGAGCAATACGTAAAATAGCACGATCAACCTTGTCTAAGTTTTCAACTTTACGTGATTTACAAAATGGCTGTAATGTTGCATCTATAATTTCAGAAGTGGATAATACACCATTTATAATATTATTCGCATAGGCCTTATCCATAGATTTATGCATATGTCCTTCTGGAAATTGAACATCACTTTGGTCTGAATGAAATTCATTAGCATATAACATTTGAAATGCGTATTGACGTGCTTCACGTCGATTTCGCTTAATTACCATGTAGAGTTGGCTCCTTTTCTTTAACAATACCTTCAATATGAACATCAACCTTAACATGATTAAGATCAAGCATATTCTTTAAGGTTTGTTTGATTTCTAACTGCAACTGTTTGGATAATTCAATTAAATTGTATCCATATAATGCTTTAATATAAATATTGACTTCAATAAAATCTTTACGATGTTTAACATTAATACCTGGTAAACTGCGTTGACCAAAGGCATGTGTAATACCCTCTACTAGTTCATCGTAAAAGCGAGGGCTTAAAGAATGAATACCTGGTATAGTGGTTAAGGTTTTTGTTGCTACATCTATGATGACAGAGTCTGCAATATTAATAGTATCCATATCTAATCCGTAGTTTAATTCTTTATCTGAACTCATATAGATTCTCTCCTAAGGCTGTGATGGTGTTACTAAATCATCAAAAATAATGTCTTGTACCACTACATCAATAGTTTGAACTTCAATTTCTGTATAAGAAACTAAAGCCGTTTTTATACGTTCTTGTAAACGTAAGGCCACATCAGGGATACGGTATCCATATTGAATGCAAACATATAATGTTACAGAAAGAGCTCCTTCATCGTTAAATGATATCTTTACACCTTCATAATCAGATTTACGTCTAAAGAAGGCATTTACATCATCATTAAAGGTAGAACTCATATGATGTATACCCTTTGTTTCAAGCGCTGCTATAGTAACAATCGTAGCATATACATCTTCACTAATCTTAATTTTACCAGACTCTAGTTCAGTATTTTTCTTGGTCATACTGGCCTCTTTCAAAAAAAGCACTTGTCCCTATATATAATTACATAGACGACAAGTGCTTACAGTGCAAATGTTAGGATATATGGGGAATAAGATTCCATGAAAAGATCTTGCCCCAATACATATCAATACGTATTAGGCACGTTCGATGTATTGACCTGTACGAGTATCAATACGAAGTACATCATCTACTTCAATGAAGAGAGGTACTTTTACAGTGTAGCCTGTTTCTAAAACAGCTGGTTTGTTACCACCAGTAGCAGTATCACCACGGATACCAGGGTCTGTTTCAACTACTCGAAGTTCAACAGCTACAGGTAAATCGATACCGATTACGATACCTTGGAAGAACATGATGGATACTTCCATATTTTCAAGAAGGAAGTTTTTAGCATCACCTAGTTGTTCAAGGTTAAGTTCAACTTGATCGTAAGTTTCGTTATCCATGAATGTGTAAGCGCCATCAGATTCGTATAAGTATTGCATACGACGACGGTCAACATGTGCTTTAGGAACTTTTTCACCAGCATTGAACGTACGTTCTACTACAGAACCAGTTTGCAAATTTTTCATTTTAGTACGTACGAATGCAGCACCTTTACCTGGTTTAACGTGTTGGAAATCAACTACTTGCCATACATTACCGTCGATTTCAACGGTTACACCTGGACGAAAATCATTACTGGAAATCATCTAACTCTTCTCCTTCTAAATACCTATTTCAATTAACTCTTTTGGACTATGTGTCAACACCTCATAGCCGTCAGATTTGACGATGACACTATCCTCTATTCTCAATCCGATAGTACCTGTAATATAAATACCAGGCTCTACCGTAATGATCATATTTTCTGTAAATACCGTATCGGATTTAGTATTCGCTACTGGTTCTTCGTGAATCTCAAGACCTACGCCATGACCAGTACCGTGATTAAATTCCTTGGTATATCCATGTTCTTTGATATAATCACGACATACTGCATCGAGTTCTTTACCGGTAATACCAGCCCGAACAGCAGCTACGCCGCGTTTTTGTGCTTCTAAAACTATACTATACAGCTTTTTTTGTAATTCAGAGGCAGGACCCATTACAATAGTTCTAGTCATATCGGAATGGTAACCCTTATATACGGAGCCAAAGTCGAAGGTAACAAAATCACCTGCTTCAATGACCTTATCACTAGCTACACCATGAGGCATACTAGAACGGTTACCAGAAGCAACGATGGTTGCAAAGGAAGGCTCCTCTGATCCACGTTTTAACATTTCTGATTCTAATATAATGCGCGCTTCGTTTTCTGTCATCCCTACCTTTAGTTGT
>URPT01000082.1 GCA_900549845.1 uncultured Veillonella sp.
TAGTTTATTTAGAGACATAGGATGAAACGGTCATTTAACTATAGTCTGAAATCGTTTATCTCTATAAGTAGTGTATTCTTTTGTATGCTATAATTAAGTATTACATGAATTATTCAATATATTTAATTATAGAGTTTTAGAAGATATAGAAAGAGGTTCCTTATGGCATCCGGCAGATCTGAAAAAGAGTTACAAGGGGTAACGATGTTAGGTCACAAGACCGATTACCCAACTGATTATGCACCACAGGTATTAGAGGCGTTTGATAACAAGCACCCAGACAACGATTATTTCGTTAAGTTTAATTGTCCAGAGTTTACAAGCTTGTGTCCTATGACAGGTCAACCAGACTTTGCCACAATCTACATTTCTTATGTACCAGATAAGAAAATGGTGGAGTCCAAGTCTTTGAAATTATATCTATTTAGCTTCCGTAACCATGGGGACTTCCACGAGGATTGCATCAACATCATTATGAAAGATCTTGTGAAGTTGATGGATCCTAAGTACATCGAGGTATGGGGTAAGTTTACGCCACGCGGTGGTTTGTCTATCGATCCATACGCAAACTATGGCAAGCCTGGTACAGACTGGGAGAAGACGGCAAAAGAGCGCCTTCATTTTCACGACATGCAGCCTGAACGCGTAGCATACCGTTAATATGGTATATGAATATATAACAATGGGCACATCGTTCATAATGTTTTTTATGATTGGTGTGATCTTGTCTATTCACCCTGCATCCATAATCGTAGGGGAGCATACACAGTTGTCACATCTTAGCAGATGGACTCGGTGGAATGGGTATCTTATTTTTATATTGACCCTATTTATCGTGGATGTACTCATAACAAATGGCATATATGCTGCATTTTATGAAATTTATGGCAATCTGTCTGCTCTGCGTGAGCTAACATTTGACCCGATGGCTCTATTCTTTAGTGAAAGCTTACAGATTGGCGTTGTTTTCGTCTTTGTTTTAGTATTGTTACAAGTGTTAGGCCTCGTCGATTTGGCTCATGGCGAAAGAAATTTATCATTTCACTATGATCAACTACATCAAGGCAAAGAACAACCGTCTTGGATGGAACGGTACATGGCACATACAAAGGGCACGTTGGGTTCAGGTATAGTTGGTCTGCTTTATATGTTGCGGATGACCATGAGAACTATGTGGCCTTATATTATATGCCTTATATGGTTCAAGCTTATAGCTATACTCGCTAATGTGCTACTTTCACCAGTCATCAATCGATTAATGCATGTTGAATTGATGACATCAACGCATATCATACTGGACACTTATGTAGCGACGTATTTGATAGCAGGCTTCCTATGGGGCTATGTAGCACTGCACTATGACATAGATAAGGCGTATAACTTAGCGAATAGCACTGTTATAGCTATCATTCCGCGGCTTACCGTTATACTAGGGGCAGTCATCTTTATTGGGCTTGCGCTAGCTATCATTATGGTGCCTATTACCTGGGATGTGGTGGTAGAGACACTGACAAAATTATAAATAAACCTAGTTATTTCCTGTATTTTTAGGGTTTTAAAAGCGGTTCTCATTCTCTTGACAATGCATAGATGCAGGTGATAGAGTATGAGTGTATTTATGGAAATACACAAATGGTTATATCCAGTGTATAGAGAATAACAAGGTGAAATTCATATCGTCCTTGGGATGTTCCTGAGGACGATTTTTATCATCTATCGCCAAAAGGAGGATCAGATGAGCATAGTCACAAATCAAACAACTGAACTGATTGGTAAAACTCCGGTATATCAATTACCAAATACCAATATTTATGTAAAACTTGAAAAATATAATGTAGGCGGTTCTGTGAAAGACCGTGCTGTACTTGGCATGTTACAAGACGCTAAGGAAAAAGGACGCCTTCACGAAGATAGCATTATCGTAGAGGCTACAAGCGGCAATACAGGTATTGCTCTTGCTATGGTGGGCGCCATCTTGCATATTAAAACTGTTATTATTATGCCTGAAAGCATGAGTAAAGAACGCCGTGAGCTTATTAAGGCCTATGGTGCTCAACTCATCTTAACGCCGAAAGAAACGGGTATGAGAGGTGCTCTTGAACGAGCTAATGAAATTTTAGATAAATATCCAAATGCTTTCACATTGGGCCAATTCGTAAACCCTGCAAACCCAGATATGCATTATCGTACAACTGGTGCCGAAATTGTAGAACAAGTGCCAAATGTAGATGTATTCATAGCGGGTATCGGTACTGGCGGCACTTTCACAGGCGTTGCAAAACGATTGAAAGAACATAATCCTAACTTAAAGGCCATCGCCGTAGAGCCAACAGGTTCTCCAGCCATTACGGAAGGTAAGGGCGGCCCTCACAAAATTCAAGGCATTGGGGCAGGCTTTATTCCTGAAAACTTTGATCAAAGCTTGATGGACGGTGTACAAACCGTAA
This sequence comes from uncultured Veillonella sp., assembly GCA_900549845.1. Taxonomy (GTDB): domain Bacteria; phylum Bacillota; class Negativicutes; order Veillonellales; family Veillonellaceae; genus Veillonella. Next base: position 2,448 of record URPT01000082.1, read on the forward strand.
GCGATGAAGAGGCTTTCAGTGAAGTGCAAACCTTTATGCGTGAAAGTGGTGTTTCTATTGGCCTTTCCTCAGGGGCGGCTATCGTTGCGGCAAAGCGTATTGCTCGTGAAGAACCAAAGGCGAATATCGTGGTGATTGCGCCAGATGGGGTAGAAAAATATTTATCCCTCTTGGACTTCGCCAATAATGAATATGTAAAGTAACGGATTTCGCATAGATAAAGCATCTTATGTATAGGAATACATACCACATATGTTGTATACTATATATTATATATGAGTAGAGTTATTTGAGATGGAGTCGCTATGATACAAGGTTTACGCGAATTATGGGGCAAAATTCAATATAATATTAAGCGCGTAATGGATTCTGACCCGGCAGCAACAAATGTGTGGATGGTTATTTGGACATACCCGCATATTACAGCCTTGTTCTGGCATTTCTTTGCGCATCGCCTTTATAAGGCGGGCTGGCCAACCTTGGCCCGTCGCGTAGCGCTTCACTCCCGTCACGTAACCGGCATTGAGATCCATCCAGGTGCTACCATCGGTCGTGGTTTATTTATCGACCATGGCATGGGTGTCGTTATCGGTGAAACGGCAATTGTAGGGGATAATGTGACCTTGTTCCACCAAGTGACATTAGGTGGTATGTCCTCTAAAAAGGTAAAACGCCATCCGACCATCGAAGACGAAGTACTCATCGGTACAGGCACAAAAATCTTAGGGGATATTACCATTGGGGCGCGTACCAAAATCGGTTGTAACCTCGTTATCAAACACGATATCCCTAAAGATATGGTCATCTTTGAAACAGATCCAGAAAATATGTATGTCCGTAAACCTCGTCGTACTAATAATGGCCAGGCAGAGGAAAAGAAAATTCCTGATGATTACATAGAATATTACATTTAATGTAGTGTAATAAAACCGCATATAATATAGAAAGATAGAACCTCTAACTATTAGTTGAACTAGTAGTTAGAGGTTTTTGAGTTCATCGAATCCATGTTGAAATAATACGATTGACAATGCCTTATTGGGTATGATATGATTACCCAGTAAAGCATGGAGGATTACTCAAGAGGCTGAAGAGGACGGTTTGCTAAATCGTTAGGGCGGGTTACCGTCGCTAGGGTTCGAATCCCTAATCCTCCGCCATGCTGAGACCTCACATCACGCGATGTGAGGTCTTTTTGTTTATTGTAATATTTACTAGGTATGGACCTTAATGTGTAAGGACTCAAATGAGTTTAAGGTCTTGTAAATATTGATGTATACAGGCGTGTAAGGTTATAGAGTTGACGTATGACAAGGGGTTTCATATAATAGATTGTATAAAATGTAATTTTAAGGAGACTCTTATGAATATAAAATATACACGTCACATGAATTTACTTCGTCGCGCTATCGGTATCGGCACATTATGTCTTGTTGCCTCTGTTGGCTTTGTTCATGCTGAAAGCATTGCTATTCCAAGTGCACGTCCTATGGTGGATGGTGTTAGTGCTGATGTAGAAACTGTTAGTAGCTCTAGTAAAGCACAACATCATGTGAGTGCAGGTGTAATTACGCCAAGTGATTGGACGTATACGGCATTACAAACGTTAATTAAACACGGTGCTATTACAGATACACATGGTTTTGTCTTTGATGGCAATACAAGCTATACAAAGGATGAGCTTATGCCTCTTATCGATGAGGTGGTAACAAAACGGGAGCAAATGAACGAAAACGATCGTCAATATGCATTGCGCATTTATCAAGAAAATATGCGTGATGTAATGGACTATCGTATTGCTCGCGACAAGAAGGTTACGCAAGAGCGCCGTCAAAAATTAGACGAAAAACGTGCTGCAAAAGCTAAGAAGTCTGGTAAAACATACCAAGTATCTAAATCTCAACAAGAGGCTTTAGATACAGCTAATGATGAAGTGGCAAAACCAGAAGAGCGCGCTTTAACAGATGAACAAATCAAAGAAAAAATGAAGAAATTCAAAATTGATGATTCTCGTGTTAAAGTAAATAATAATGTGCGCATCCGTTATACCGGTGGTAAGGATACAAAATCTAAAACCGATGCTCGCATGCAAACGGAGATGACCTTTACTCTATAACCCTTAATAAGGAGTTATAATGATTGATTTCTTAAAGAAACAGTTGTTTACTGTTCACCAAAATGGTAAGCACCAGGTGAGCGAGGTCTTTAAATTTATAGGGCCTGGCATTATCGTAACTGTAGGGTTTATCGACCCTGGCAATTGGGCGGCTAATCTAGCTGCCGGTGCTAGTTATGGTTACGAACTTTTATGGGTAGTAACACTATCTACGGTTATGCTCATTCTATTGCAGCATAATGTGGCTCATTTAGGCATTGTACGGGGCCAATGCTTATCCGAATGTGCTTATGAATTCTTGCCTCCCTATGTATCTCGATTTGTGTTGAGTACAGCTGGTATTGCAGCTGCGGCGACGGCATTGGCTGAATTTATCGGCGCTGCTATTGCATTGAAAATGCTCTTTGGCATTCCGCTTCTGATAGGTAGTGTATTAACGGCCGTTATATGTACTGTTATGCTCATTACAAACTCCTATCGAAAACTGGAGAGAATCATAGCGGGCTTTGTATCCCTTATTGCATTGGCCTACCTCGTTGAGGTCAATATGGTCAATGTAGACTGGGCGGCAGCAGGCATTGGTTGGGTAGATCCCAAGATTCCGAATGAATCGATGCTCGTTATTTTGAGTATCTTAGGGGCTGTTATTATGCCTCATAATTTGTTCTTACACTCAGAAATCATCCAAAGTCGCCAGTTCAACACGCAAGATCCTTCTATAATGAAGCGCCAATTGCGTTATGAATTTCTAGACACTCTATTATCTATGGGTATTGGCTGGATGATTAATTCCGCCATGATTTTACTGGCGGCGGCAGTGTTCTTTACTCACGGCATTGAAGTAACAGAGCTTGAACAGGCGGAGGAGTTGTTACGACCTCTCATTGGCCCTGCAGCAGGTACTATCTTTGCTATTGCATTGCTCTTTGCGGGCTTTGCCTCTTCTGCTACAGCAGGTATGGCTGGAGCGAGCATATTTGCAGGCATGTTTGGTGAGTCTTACGATATGAAAGACTTCCATACTCGATTAGGCTTGGCTTTAACATACATTCCGGCATTGTTGTTGATTGTATTTGTTACTGATTCATTCCAAGCATTGTTGATTTCTCAAATGTTCTTGAGTTTGCAACTACCTATTACAATTTTCTTGCAGCTCTATATGACGAGTAGCCGTAAGGTGATGGGGCAATATGCGAACCATAAATATACGAATGTACTATTATGGGGCATTGGTATTGTTGTTACTGTTATGAATATTTACCTACTCATTGTAGGGTAATAAGAAAAGACCGCGTTAGCGGTCTTTTTTTGTATAATAGGTGTTAAAAATCATAAAGTTACATTAATCATGTAACATTGTTTTATTAGAATTACTTTGTCATATAACTGGTATAGTTGTTATGTAAAAAGTGTATTCATGAATACCCATGTGGGCTATAAAATATGTTACAATTAAAGATAGTATAAATCCTGTAGGGAACATTCCCTCACCAGTGTAATAGATAGAAATTAGGAGGACCTAATGGCAGACGAAGTAAAAGTACAAGATGCAATGCAATCTGATTTTAGTGTTGTAGTAAACGACATTGCAGAGGAATTATTAACGCGCCTAAATATGGATGAGGATGGCTCTGTTATCGACATGTTCCAAACAGGTTCTTTTGATCCTTGGCAATTATTCGTGTTCTTTGGCGCTTTAGAAAAAGCTCTCGTTGATTTTAGAACTGATAAACGCAAGAAAACAGTTATTGTTCACGCCCAACCTGAGGCTCTTATCGGCATTGGTCGCGTGGTAACACCGGTATCTACTATGCTCGAACACGTTCTAATGTCTCGCTTGAACGACATGAGTGAAGGTCGTCTAGAAACTGGCATGCTTACAGTATCTGCTGGAAGCATCGACTACGAAGGCGTTAATCTAAAAGGCCGCCACGTTGTGATCGTATGCGACCTTGTAGATGAAGATTCCGATTACCTCAAAGAATGCATTAATTTATGTAAAGAAATGAAAGCTAGCCACGTAGTGGCTGTGCCTCTCATGTTGTGGAATCCTGAGTTGATCGACAATTTGACAGAGGAAACTATCAAGGCGGAGTTATCCCATGAAAATCGTCCTCTCTCCTAGTAAGACAAAAACAATTACCAATGCTACTAGCAATGATGGGGCCGTTAATCATGCCATCCAAGGCGGGCAATTCCAACCGCACATCACACAAGAAATTGTTAAACATGTGCAATCTCTCGATGTGGCGGCCCTTGGTAAGGCTTTAAAATTAAAGGATGATAAGGCGCAGGCGCTCTTTGATTTCTATCAAGCTTTTGAATCCCACCCCGTTGGGCTAGCTTGTGAAAGCTATGATGGTATTGCTTTCAAATATTTAGACTGGCAGAACTTGTCTGATGAGGCCAAGGCCTTTGGTGAAAGCCATCTTGTCGTGATGTCTGCCTTGTACGGTGTTGTAGAACCTATGATGGGCGTGCGTGATTATCGGCTTGATATGGTGGATAAGGTAGGCATTAACTTATATGACACGTGGCGTGAAGCGGTAGATACCTACTTTCACAAGGAAGATTGGATTCTCAATCTAGCATCTAAAGAATATGCCAAAATGGTGAACCATCCGAAGGTGGTAACCGTTGAATTTTGGGAATTGCGAGGCGATGCATTTAAACAGATGAGTACGTCCTCGAAAATGAGCCGCGGTATGATGGCTTACGAATGTTTAACAGCACAAGTGCAACATGTGTGTGATTTGCCGCGCGAAGTGAATGGGTTTACCTGTGTCACTGACATAGATTCCATTACTATACCAAGCGAATCGATGACGGTTCGTTATGAA
>URPT01000083.1 GCA_900549845.1 uncultured Veillonella sp.
TAGCTCTTGTTGGTCCATCTGGCGCTGGTAAAACGACGCTAGCGAACTTGTTACCTCGCTTCTACGATGTAACCGGTGGCGCTATCACGATTGATGGTTATGACGTGAAAGACGTTACATTTAAATCGTTACGTGAACAAATCGGGCTTGTACCACAAGAAACTGTGTTGTTTAATGCCACAATTAAAGAGAACATCTTGTATGGTCGATTAGATGCTACTGATGAAGAAGTATATGAAGCTGCTAAGGCTGCCAATGTACTTGAATTCGTTGAGAAGATGCCTGACGGTCTCGACACAGTGGTGGGCGAGCGAGGCAGTTCCTTATCTGGTGGTCAACGTCAACGTGTAGCTATTGCACGTGCTATTTTGAAAGACCCACGTATTCTAATTCTAGATGAAGCGACATCTGCATTAGATACAGAGAGTGAAAAGCTTGTACAAGAGGCGCTAGATCGCCTTATGAAAGGGCGTACTGCATTTGTAATTGCCCATCGATTGAGCACAGTTCAAAATGCTCATCAAATTGTTGTACTTAATCAAGGCCACTTGGTAGAGCAGGGGACTCACCAAGAGCTATTAGCTGTTGATGGCGGATTGTACAATCATCTCTATTCCGTTCAATTCTCCAACAAAGGATAATCATGTACTGGATATATAACGTATTGCTCATATTTTATTGGATTGGCTTGATTCCGGTTATTCTATACCGCCTTGCCTTTGAAGATGGATTTTATGAGCGTATCAAACAGAGTGCAGGCTATATGCCAGCCTCACTACTAAAGAAAATTGAAGGACGTCGTGCTATTTGGATTCATGCTGCTTCTGTAGGGGAAATTGTAGCTACTAGTCCATTAGTAAAGGAAGTAAAAAAGGAATTTCCTGAAGCGGTTGTTGTGGTGTCTGTTGTAACTGCAACAGGCCATGCAATGGCCCATCGCATCATACCAGAGGCTGAAGGAATTATTTTCTTCCCTCTAGATTTACCGTATTTGACGCGTAAGATTTTGCATATTATTAAGCCAATTGCTATCTTGCTTGTAGAAACAGAAATTTGGCCTAACTTCTTGCGTATCGCTCAATCAGAAAATATTCCTGTTATGATGGTTAATGGTCGTATTTCTGATCGCAGTATGAAACGCTATAAATATATTAGTGCGTTCACGAAAGAAATGTTGCGTTCCATTGAGCGTTTCTGTATGCAATCAAAATTCGATGCTGCACATATTGAAGTATTAGGTGCGAAAACATCTGATATTACCGTAACAGGTAATATGAAATATGACCAAACGTATGCCACTGTATCAGCTGAAGAAAAACAATCACTTCTTGAAGAGTTTGGCTTTGGTAATAATCATCCAATCATCATTGCTGGTAGTACACATAAGGGTGAGGAAGAAACAATCTTTGAGACCTTTAAACAAGTCTTACAAGAATATCCTCAAGCTCGCTTGTTAATTGCACCTCGTGAGATATATCGCGGTCATGATGTTCAAACGCTAGCGAAACGTTATGAATTGAATGCTATTTGTCGTAGCGATATGACAGAGCCAGTTCATGAAGGCATACCAGTAGTTGTTTTAGATACTATTGGTGAACTAGGTCGTTTATATAGCTTAGGGGATATTATTTTTGTAGGCGGTTCTCTTGTAAAAACTGGAGGCCATAATATTCTCGAGCCTGCCGCACATGGTAAACCAATTCTTGTAGGACCTTATATGTTTAATTTCAAAGAGATTTTCGCATTATTAAACTCTCGTCATGCTTGTGAACAAGTGAAGAATGGTAAAGAATTAACCGCTATGGTGTTGCGCTTATGTAAAGACAAAGGTTTGGCAACGGAAATGGGTCAAAATTGTCTTGATATTATTCGTGAAAATCGCGGTGCAACACAACGTAATACACAAGAGTTACGTCAACTCTTTGAAAAACACCATATTGTTCCATAAGATCGATATGATTTATTAGATTCATCTATGATATTACATAATAGGAGGAGTCACCTATGAGTGGGGAAGCATTATTCAAATCCATCGTTAGTGGTGAAAATCAATCCATATTAGGTGATATAGCTCGTTCTAGCTTGGGCTTTCTAAGTAAAGGTTACGAAAAGGCTGTATCCATACGAAATGCTCGATTTGATGCGGGCAAGGGGGTTACTAGAGTTACCGTGCCTGTTATCAGTGTTGGTAATATTACTGCCGGTGGTACTGGCAAAACCCCAATGGTGAGATTTATATGTGATGTACTCGCCCGAAAAGGACTTCATCCTACCGTACTTAGCCGTGGCTATCGAGCTGAGGACAATAAGAAAAATATCATTATTTCCAAAGATGGTACGATGTTAGTAGAGCCATCTATCAGTGGTGATGAAGCGTGGCTATTGGCTAAGGTATTACAAAAGTCCAATGTAATTATCGGCCGAGAACGGGCTCTATCGGCAAAAATTGCTATAGATGAGCTCGGAGCAGATTGTTTAGTTATGGATGATGGTTTTCAACATCGCGCATTAGCCCGAGATATTGATATCGTTCTCATTGATGCGTCTAATCCATTTGGTTATGACCATGTATTGCCTCGTGGTTTACTACGCGAACCGCTTAGTGGTTTACAACGAGCTAATATAATTATACTGACCAAGGTCGATCAAGTGGCGCCTGGTGTTGTTTCTGGAATTCGTAAGCGTCTAGCGCATATGTTACCTAATACACCTGTATATGAAACAATCCACAAGCCTCAATCTATGTATACCTTAGAAGAGTGGGCTAATGGGGAACCTGGTTCTTCTGTCGATGCGTATCAAGAGCATCGAATTATGGCAGTTAGTGGTATCGGAAATCCTCAATCCTTTACACAAACGATGACCGATATTGGGTACAATGTTGTTCATACAATGCCTTTTGGTGATCATCATAATTTTGAAAATGATGATGTCGTAGATATTTGGAAAGAGGCATTTGCTCATCAAGCGGATGCTATTTGTATCACTGAAAAAGATGCGGTGAAGTTAAGTCAGTTGCATGCAATTGAAGACTTGAAAATACCGATTCTCGTGCTATCCATAGGGATTGAGTTTGTCGCTGAAAAGCAAGAATTCATAGAAAATTTAGAGATTTAGTGTATAATAATAAGATACACGAATAACAGAAATGGGGTTTTATTGTGAAGTTTGGATGCGTTATTCCTGCTCGTTATGGTTCTACAAGATTACCAGGTAAACCATTGGCGGATATTGCGGGCAAACCAATGATTGAACGGGTTTATGCAAGGGTATCACAAGCGACAAAAACGGAATGTACTATTGTTGCTACAGATGATGATCGTGTTTATTCTGCTGTTCAAAACTTTGGGGGAGCTGTTATGATGACAGATCCTAATCACCCTACTGGAACGGACCGATTAGCAGAGGTTGCTAGTCATTATACAGACTTAGATGTCATTATTAATGTTCAAGGTGATGAACCTATGATTGAGCCAAAACTCATTGATGACTTGGCTCAACTTTTTGAAGAAGATCCAAACTTACAGATGGCAACTGTTGCGACTCCTCTCTTAGAGGATGAATACGATGAGCCATCTGCAGTAAAGGTTATTTTAAATAATCGCAATGATGCGATGTATTTTTCTCGGTCCTTAATCCCGTATCCACGTCATGATTTTGTACGTGCTCCACTAAAACATATTGGTATCTATGCATATCGTAGAGATTTCTTGCTAAATTATGCAAAGATGGAACCAACACCAGCAGAGCAAACAGAATCGTTAGAGCAATTGCGCGCTCTTGAAAATGGCTATACTATTCGTGTTATTCTTACAGATAAACGATTTATCGGTGTTGATACACCGGAAGACTTAGCTCGTGTAAATGCAATCTACGAGCAAGAGGAGAAATAAATGAAAACAGTTCAAATTAAAGATATTACAGTTGGCGGCGGCAAAGGTCTTTTCGTCCTTGCTGGGCCATGTGTTATTGAAGATTATGATCGCACATTGGCTATTGGTAAACGCGCAAAAGAAATTTGTGAACGCTTAGGTATTCCATATATCTTCAAAGCTTCTTTTGATAAGGCCAATCGCTCTAGCTACGGCTCCTTCCGTGGACCTGGCCTTGAAGAAGGTCTAAAAATCCTTGCTTCTATTAAAAAGGAACTCAATGTACCGGTGGTAAGTGATATTCACTCCATTGAGCAAATTGAACCGGCTGCTGAAGTATTGGATGTTTTACAAATTCCAGCTTTTTTATGTCGTCAAACTGACCTTGTATACGGTGCCGCTAAAACTGGTAAATGCGTAAATGTAAAAAAAGGTCAATTTATGGCGCCTAAGGATATGAAAAATGTCCTAAATAAAATGAAAGAAACAGGCAATGAAAATCTTATGCTTACAGAGCGTGGATTTAGCTTTGGCTATAATAATCTCGTTGTGGATATGAGATCTTTCCCAATTATGCGTTCCTTCGACTATCCTGTAGTATTTGATGCTACACATAGTGTTCAATTACCAGGTGGTGCAGGTACAAAATCCAGTGGTAATCGCGAGTTCGTACCAAACTTGGCACGTGCTGCTGTTGCTAGTGGTGTAGATGGTCTGTTCTTTGAAGTACATGATAATCCAGAGGAAGCATTATCCGATGGTCCAAACATGTTATACTTAGATAATTTTGAAGCTTTGCTAAAAGATTTAGTAGCTATTGATAAAATCGTAAAAGGTTAGGGGCGGTTATTTGTGACTATTTTAGAACAAGCGGCACAGGTGCTTCATGAGGAAGCTCGTGCTATTGAAGAATTAAGTTCTCGTTTGGATCACAATTTTGTAAATGCTGTAAATATGATTTTGGCTTGTAAGGGCCGTGTAGTATGTACTGGAATGGGTAAATCTGGTCATATTGGTCGTAAAATTGCGGCTACTTTGGCTAGTACTGGTACACCAGCACTCTTCATGCATCCTGGTGAAGGTGTGCATGGCGATTTAGGTATGATTACAGAAGATGATGTAGTATTAGCCTTCTCCAATAGTGGTGAAACAGGCGAAATCATCAGTATCTTGCCATCCTTACGTCGCATTGGTGCTAAATTAATCTGTGTTGTAGGGAAACCAGAGTCTACACTAGCTAAGAATTCTGATATTGTATTGCTAGCTGAAGTAGAACGTGAAGCTTGCCCATTAGGATTGGCGCCGACTACAAGTACTACAGTTGCATTGGCTCTTGGCGATGCATTAGCAGTTTGCTTATTAGAACGCCATCACTTTACACCGGAAAACTTTGCCGTATTCCATCCAGGTGGTTCTCTTGGCCGCAAATTATTGTTGACCGTAGAAAACATTATGCATGGTGGTGAAGATAATCCAACGGTATTCAAAGGTGCGACCGTTCGAGATGCACTCTTTGTGATGACAGAAAAAGGATTGGGCGCTACCAATGTTATTGATGAAGATGGTCATTTGTTAGGCCTTGTTACTGATGGGGATGTTCGTCGCGGCCTAGATTCTGGCAGTAATTTCCTAGAATGGCCTGTAGAGGATATGATGACTGCTATGCCTCGCACAATTACTAAGGACAAACTAGCGGCGGAAGCTCTTCATTTAATGGAAAAAAATCAACCGCGCCCTATTACTGTATTACCAGTTGTAGATACAGATAATAAATGTCTAGGCATTGTTCATATTACGGATTTATTGCGTAGAGGCATTGTATAATGAATATTCAATGGATTGTTCTTGATGTTGATGGCGTACTATCTGATGGAACTCTAATCTATACATCGAGTGGAGAAGAGCTTAAGTCTTTTTCTGTGAAAGATGGCCTAGGATTAACGGCAGCTCGAAAAGCAGGACTTAAGCTTGCAATCATTACAGCACGGATATCTCCTATGGTTGAGCGACGTGCTAAAGAGCTTCATTTTGATGCACTGCTTATGGGGCATGCTAATAAAACAGAAGCATTAAGAAATCTCTGTAATGAGCATCAAATCAATTTAGAGGAAATTGCCTATATGGGGGATGACTTAAATGATTTAGGGGCTCTTCAAATTGTAGGATTACCGATGGCACCCAATAATGCGGTACCAGAGGTCAAACAATTAGCTAAATTTATATCTACCGTCAATGGAGGCCATGGTGCCGTTAGAGAGGCTGTAGAATATATCTTGAAGAAACAAGGACTATGGGAAACTGTTGTAGCAGATTATGCACGAGAGGCCCATGCTCATGGACAATAAGGAGGTGGGCAGAATGAATAACGAATGGCAATACCATTTAGTTAAAGGCATTAGTTGGCTTGTTTGCCGACTGCCATACAAGCTCATTTTGCTCATAGGCGCTAGTCTAGGGCCCGTATATGGCCTCATAGCGAAGAAGCAAAAACTTAGAGGTATAAAAAATATAAAGATTGGCATGAACATGAATGATCAAGAGGCAGAACAATTAATTGAAAAGTTGTTCAAGAATCTTGGCCGTAGTGTTATGGAAGTCTTATATATGCCAAATCTGACAAAGTCCTTTATCAATAAACATATTGAAATGCGAGGCGTAGAACATTTAGAGAAAGCCATCGCTGAAGATAAAGGTGTCATTGTTCTTACTGGACATGTTGGCAACTGGGAATGGATGGGGGCTGCCATGGCTGCTCATGGATATCCATCTACTACAATTGTTAAGAAACAACCTAATGCACAATTTACACGTCTCATGAATGAATATCGTGAGATGGTAGGTCTTGATGTATTTGCTAGTGGTGGCAACGAAATCGTTTCTGCTGCTAAGGCGTTAAAAAAGAAAAAATTACTTGGTTTTTTAGCTGACCAAGATGGTTATATTAATGGCTTACCTGTTCCGTTTTTGGGGCAGGACTCTTCAGCGGTTATAGGACCAGCTACATTTGCAAAAAAATTTGGCTCTCCAGTAGTTCCAATTTTTGCATCTCGTAAGCCTGAAGGTGGTCATATTGTACATATTTTACCAGCCTTACATTATGTTGATACAGGTGATGAAGATGTAGATATGTACCGCTTGACTGAAGAATGTGTACGCGTTACAGAAGAATTTATTAAGGAACATCCAGATGAGTGGCTATGGTTCCAACATCGTTGGATGACTAAGATGGATCAAATTATTGATTATGATAAGAAGGTAGCTGCACGGGAGAGGGCACATGAAAAACAATAAAAAGTTAATTGCCATTGTGGTCGCTATAGTATTAGCTCTAATCGGTCTTATTGTATTTATTATGAAAGACTCTAATGAGGCTACTTCCACTCAAAATCAAAGTGGACAACTCGTTAATTTCCAAGGTGCGGACTTGCAAGAGGAAAAGGATGGCAAGCTAGTATGGGCATTA
>URPT01000084.1 GCA_900549845.1 uncultured Veillonella sp.
AGTACGACGATCTATAGCGGAGCCTCCAGTAAAGGCGTAGCCGTTATCGTAACTATCGTCGGCACCATTGCGGCTATCCTATATCCAATGGATGATATTACAGACTTCCTATACCTCATTGGCTCTGTGTTTGCACCGATGATTGCCATTCTATTAGCGGATTATTTTATCAATCGTCAACAAGTACAAACACTATCAGCTTATCTAGTGAGAGGTCTCATTTGGGCCGTATCCGTAGGCTTATATCACTATATGTTACATAGTGAAAGCACAATAGGTGCTACACTACCATCTTTTGCTATGGCCTTCATAGTAACCGCTATCGTTGGATATATAAGTAAAACAGCGCACACATCAACAGAAATTAAGTAGCATTAGCAGGTAACATCTATTATAAACGTACTAATTCAATACTAAAGATTAAAGATAATGGTAAATACACTGCTATCAACTATCTAAAAAGAAAACACCTTCACAATCCACCAGTAGGATTATGAAGGTGTTTTTATGTATCTCTTATTTAATTTTCATAGTTTTTTTCACTGCATCAAAACTATAAGATTTTAAAATAGTTCCCATTATTCAGAAATTGTAATGAGTCCGTTTTCACAGATCCAATGTCTATCCCCTACAGCTTCTACTTCGCTTTCATCATGTGTTACCCATACGCAAGGTACATCCCATTCGCGAATGATGGAAACGAGGTCTTCACGCACTTGTTTTCGTAAGTTCCAATCGAGTGCAGATAAAGGTTCATCAAGGAGCAGAATAGTCGGTTTTGAGTAGAGCGCACGGCCTAGTGCAACCCGCTGTTGCTCACCACCAGATAAGCTACCAGCCTTGGTATTACGATATTTCTCTAAACCCAAACGTTGTAACAGTGTATCACACATGTCAGGTGTGCCTCGTTTACTATAGGTAATATTATGTTCTACCGACAAGTGAGGAAATACAATATTACCTTGCGGCATATAGCCTACTTGCCGTTTTTGAGCGGGCACCCAAATTTTTTGAGCTCGATCAACCCACGTTGTTTCATCGTATTGAATAGTGCCAGTAGTAGGTTTTACAAGACCTGCAATACATTTGATAAAGGTACTTTTACCACTGCCGGATTGACCAGTCAGCACAGTAATGCCAGAAGGCAATGCCCCATCAGCTTTCACAGTCACAGAAGGTCTAGCTACAGTAAAGGAAAATGTAATCATAGAACCTCCTAATTATTCTCTGTATGACGGAACAAGGACCCCTTCGTAATGAGGTGAATACCGCTCAACAATGCCAATGTAAGGACACAAATATAAACAACAAGCTCAAAGGCATCCATGTACTGCCCTGCCTCTACGTAGGAGTAAATAGCTAACGGCATAGTACGAGTTACCTTCGGAATATTACCAGCGATTAAGATGGTAGCACCAAATTCCCCCATGGCACGGCAGAACGCCAAGATGCTACCTGTTAAAATACCTTTCCATGCAAGAGGCACAGATATGGTAAAGAATATACGCAATTCTGAAGCGCCCAATGTACGCGCTACATCCTCCATATTATGATCGACGGACTGCAACGCAGAACGCACCGTTTGATAAAATAGGGGGAATGCAATGACAGAGGATGCAACGACTGCACCAGAAGCTGCAAAGACTACACTCATGCCATGAGCTTCGAGCCACGCACCGAACGCATATCCTGGAGTAAATACCATGAGAAGAGCAAAACCAACAACCACTGGTGGCAATACAAGGGGCAACGTAATTAGGGCATCTAAAATAGCCATACCGCCCCACTTACAACGATTCATCCAATAACAAGCACCTAAGCCTATAACAATAACGATGATAAGAGCAATGCTCGCCACCCATAAGGATAGCCAAAATGGACTCATGACACGCCCCCTTTCTATCAATAAGACTAAAATCAGTAATAATAAAAATACATCTAGTTTTAAAATGATTTACTTATTTGCATCATATAGCATATGAAAATGTATGTCTAACATATTCATAATAATATCTATATTGTATCATAAGAAAACGCTAGCCCTGAAAGCTAGCGTTTAACTCTTATTTAGAAGGAGAGAAACCGTATTTTTCTAATACTTTTTGGCCTTCTGGGCTCATTACATATTGGTAAAAGTCTTTTGCCAATGCGTTGTCATATTTTTTAATGATACCGATTGGATAGATGACTGGATCATGGGAATCAGCCGGTGTTACAGCAGAAATTTGAACCGCATCACCTGCAGCAATAGCATCTGTTTTATAGATAAAGCCAGCATCACCAGCACCTTGGCTAATGGATGCTGTTACAGCTTTTACGTCTTTAGCATATACTACATTTGGTTCAACTTGTTCCCATACACCTAATTTTGTTAATACTTGTTTGCCATAATTACCAGCTGGTACTGTTTCAGGATTACCTAAAACGATACGTTTAACAGAAGCAATTTGATTTAATTCAATTTTAGGTTGGCCTTTTGGAACTACAAGAACTAATTCATTAGTTACAAATGGTTTAACATCTGTTACAAGGTCTTTGTCTTGCAACATTTTCATATTCTTTTCGTCAGCAGAGATGAATAAGCTAGCTGGTGCGCCTTGTTCAATTTGTTGGCGCAATGTGCCAGAACCAGCAAAGTTAATAGCAATTTGGTCGTCTGATAAGTTATGACTCTTTTTGTAGGACTCTGCCAATTCAGTAAGAGCACCTTTCAAGCTCGCTGCCGCTTGTACAGTAATCTTTTCAGATGTGCTTGGTTTAGCAGAATCTGCTGCTTTGTTTGTGTCACTACCACACCCCACTAACAAGGCCAGCATGAAAACGCTCATTAATACTAATAGAATTCGTTTCATAATTCCTCCTGTGCATCCCTTTGGACTCCACACTGTGAAAGCTATGGTTACTCACCGTAGAGACACATTCAAAGAACAAACTAAATATACAATATATTCACATTATACTATATATTTGTTAATTAATATGTATGTAAAAACTCACATTTTGCATATATATTTCTGATGAATACCATAAGAAATCATAATGGATAAAACTTTTAAGCCCAGAACAATACATACTATGGTATGATAATACTATACATTAAATCCATACTAAATTAATAAGAAACTCTAGGTGAGATAATGAATATATTCGAGCTAATAGGACATATATTTATGAACTCTATGATTCCTATTTTTATACTGATAGGCGTAGGGTTTATATTGGATAGAAAATTTAAACTAGATTTATATACGCTGAGTAAACTAAACTTCTATATATTATTGCCTACCTTTGTATTTAGGGCTATGTATGAAGCTAAATTTACATCAGGTACGTTAGAAATCGTATTTTGTGCACTAGTTGTACTCATACTGAACTCTATCCTTTCAGGTGTAGTCGGCAAAATACAAGGTTATGATGTAGCAAAAATCGCCACATTAAAGAACTGCGTTATGTTTAACAATGTCGGCAATATGGGCATCGCCCTTGCCATCTTTGTATTTACCAATGTGCCTTACGTCATCGATGGCGCAACCCCCTATGCTGATTTAGGTCTTGTCAGCGTCGTATCCATTATGATTATACAGACCATTACGAGTAACACCTATGGTTTCTACCAAGCTGGCGCTGGGCGATTAAGCACAAAAGATGCGTTAAGCGTAGTCTTCCATATGCCTATGGTATATGCTATACCGCTTGCATTACTTTGCCAGCTCTTACCATTTGATTTACACGGTCTATTCTTCTTTGCCCCTCTTAAAATCTTTGCTAATGCCTTTGTAGGCGTAGCTATGATCGCTTTAGGGGTGCAAATTAACAGAACGCCATTAAACTTCTTTAAGGCGGATGTTATGCTCGCTACATCCTTACGTCTCGTCGTAAGTCCTCTCATTGCTGCAGTTATTACTATATTATTTATAATGTTCTATGGTCCTATGCACCCGATTGCAGCGCAAACGATTGTCATCACCTATAGCGTACCAACAGCCATCAATATGGCCCTTATTGCTATCGAGATGAAAAACAATCCAGAATACGCTACGCAAATTGTAATGGGTACAACCATACTATCAGCAGTAACTATGCCACTATTTATTACGATAGCCTATTACCTCTTCCCTTTATATTAATACTAGTATACCTATACAAAAAGGAGCCGTATAAACGGCTCCTTTTCTTATATTTTAACTTTATATATCTTTAGAGGATATATATATCATGAGTACTTTTGTATATCCCCAATCAAGTTAGACAAATAGTATGCAATACGGCTATATAACTATTGATGAGATACGTGTTCCATACCCATTCTTACGAGACCTTCTACGTGATCATCGTTTAGAGAGTAGTATGCAGTTTTACCTTCCTTGCGATAGGTCACAAGTCTTGCTTGACGGAGTACACGCAATTGGTGAGAAATAGCAGATTGTCCCATCCCCATTGTTTCTGCAATGTGATTTACACACATTTCGTTTTCTAATAATAATTCTACTATTTTTAGGCGTGTAGGGTCACCCAAGATTTTAAACAGTTCTGCTAGCTTTAGCAATGATTCTTGTTTGTCGCTCATATAGTCCCCCATTTTATAAACCATTATCTATGTTTATTTATTGTTCTCATGTAACTTAATTTCGTTCTTATTTGTAAACCTGAATGGCATACATACAAATATTATATCATTTTTACGCTATAAAAAAGAGACTTTGTTACAACAAAGTCTCTTTTTGTATCATATCTGTACAGGATATGAATTATTTAATGATCAATACAGGGCAAGTGGAGTGACTAGTTACATAGCTACTTACGCTACCCATGAATAAGCCTTTCAATGGACCAAGGCCACGGCTACCCATTACGATAAGGTCAGCATTATATTTTTTAGCTACTGCTAACAATGCAGGACCAGGGGAACCAACTTCGAATACGCTTTTAACTTTTACGCCTGTAGGAATTTCTTTCACTACATCGTTAAGAATTTCTTTACCAGTTTCTTCCATATCTTCTGCAATTTGTTCAGATACGTAACCACCGGAAATTGGTGTTTGATCGAAATTGGAAATAGCAGACACGATATTTGCAACGTGAACAATAATCAATTCAGCATGGTTGCGGTCCGCTACAGCGAGAGCATGTTCCAACGCACGTTTAGCATTTTCAGAACCATCAGTAGGTACGACAATAGTTTTGTAGGTAACCATAATAACCCCTCCTATTTCTAATCCCTCAAAGGGGATATGATCAAAGATCGTTTAGCCTATATTATTATATTCTAGACCATCAAGGAAAACTCCTCTTTTTCTAGAGGATTTCTTTTATTATAGCACAAATCATACAGATTTATACAAATAAAAGAATATTATGTGTATATTATAAAACTTGTGATGATTGGTTAGTATTCAATGTAGTAGTCAATTTAAACCCATCCAGCACATCGATGAGCTCTGGTGTGCTAAGGCTAGTGCCTGCTGGGCCAATCATACGAGCCACGGCTACATTGCCTTCATTACCTAAGATAATAGTAGCGGCAAAGGATACTGGTGCAGCTGCAGATGTATCAGCCGTATTAGGATTCTTCATATGACCTGCCAAGTAGAACATTACATTACCATCGATAATATGTGTTTCATAACGAGTAATGGTTGCCTTATTCACCTCAACCAATTGTTTAAGGTAATAATCACCTAGCATTTGTTTGCCCATCATTGTAGGCATGCCTGTGCTAACCGCTTGTACGGGGATTGTAAAGGATTCAATATCAAGGCGCACATTATGCTTAGCGAAAGCAATTTTACCCTTTTCATTTAGACGGGTAAAACCTTTTGGATAGGCAAATTTAATACCTTCAGCTACGCTGATATCACTTGTGCCAGAGATAAACTGCTTAACACCTTTGATTGTACTAGAACCAGACTTATTTAGTAATTCAAAGGATGGAATTGTATGTTCCATCAAGCCTTGTTCCATAAATTCCCCTTGAATAGGAGCATAGGTGCTCGCCAAATTGTAGCGATGCGTTGGATCCTTATCCATGATGAATTCCGCTTCAAATACAGATTGAACAGGCTCTGTAGATGTCATTTCAGCATACGATTTTGGTGTTGTCTTATCCCAACGTGCTGATATAGCCCCTTTCTTGTTAAAGAAGCCCCCAACGATATCGTTATTTTCAAAGACATTACTATGCTGACGCCAGATGCTCAAGTACTCTTCATCAGACATGCCCTTGATTGGCACACCATACCAAGTCGTATTCCATTCCTTTTGAGATACCCCGTCTTGCGGTGTATTATTGCGTTTTGTGAAAGACACAGTATAGGAATCATCTTGTGTTGGACCTGCTAGGTTGAAAGAATAGCCTTGAATATGCTCACTTTCACTACGCACATCCATATCTAGCTTAACACCATCGGCTACACGCCATGGAATCGTAAAGGTATAGCCATTTTTATAGTCCTTAACTACTGTGTTCATCGTAGTCGCATACGATTTATACTGTTCTGGCAAAATAGAGGCAGAGTCTTTTTGGGAATCTACGATTGCCATCGGAGTTCCAGGTGTGCCTTGCAAGCCTTCTGCCATAATAGAGGTCGTGCTCATAGCCATGACAGCTAACGTAGCAGCAATAAAACGTAACTTCATAAGACCTCCTCCTATAACATGTTCTCCAAGAATGCTTTCGTTCTATCGTTCTGTGGGTTGTTGAAAATTTGTTCTGGTGTACCTTCCTCTTGGATAACACCATCTGCCATGAAGATGACACGATCAGATACTTCACGAGCAAAATTCATTTCATGGGTTACGATAATCATCGTCATATGATCATCAGCCAGCTGTTTAATAGTCTTAAGAACCTCACCAGTTAATTCTGGGTCAAGGGCAGATGTAGGCTCATCAAAGAGCATGATTTCAGGATTCATCGCCAATGCGCGAGCGATGGCCACGCGTTGTTGTTGACCGCCAGACAAACGGGATGGATACATATCGCGCTTTTCCCATAAGCCAACTTTATTAAGTAATCGCTCTGCAATCGGTAAAATTTCATCATCTTTCATACCTTTTACCATGCGCGGCGCGATCATAATGTTATCAAGCACCGTCATATGAGGGAATAAATTGAAAGATTGGAATACCATACCCATGCGGAGCAATAATTCATGCTGAGTTTGAGGAGAAGCGTATTTTACAACCCCATTTTCAGTACTAGCAAGAATCGTACCATCAACGGTAATAGAGCCTCCATCAATCG
>URPT01000085.1 GCA_900549845.1 uncultured Veillonella sp.
ATAACATGGAACCTAAATAACCGACAGGTGTATTATAACCCTCTGGCAGTTGTTCAATCATACTATCTAAATTGACTTGTTTTGCAGCATCTACCATATCATCATGTGAAATAGACGTATCAAAAAGTGTTAAGTTATCCTTTATAGAACCTTTAAATAGATACGCTTGCTGGAAAACATAGCCCATCAAATGACGCAGTACTGAACTATCATAATTCGCAATATCAATGCCATTAATATAGATTGCTCCCTTAGTAGGTTTATTAAGGCCCATTAATAAGGATAGAAGCGTTGATTTACCACTGCCGGAAGGTCCTACGATGCCAATAAATTCTCCTGCCTTAATGCTTAACGTAAAGTCCTCTAATGCGTATACATCGTTATTGTCATAAGAAAACCATACATGATCAAAGTCAATAGATTCTATATGCTTAAATTCAAGAGGAACTTCATTAACTATTTGACGCTCCTCTTCCTCTAATAAAGGCACTAATCTCTCCGCACCAGCTAATGCACTTTGTAGAGAATTATATTTATCAGCAATTTCTTTTAAAGGTTGGAAAAATCGATCCATATATTGGATGAAAGCAAAGACAGTGCCAGCATCGGCCACAGAATCTATTATATTTGTAGTAGTAAAAATAACGATTAATGCTACAAAGAATAAACCATCTACGAGAGGTCTAAAAATAGAAAACGTTGTAACTTCAAAAAGGCCTGCTTCTAAGAAACCTTTATTAACCGTATTGTAACGCTCCTCAATTTCTTTTTCACCGCCATAAGATTTGACAATGACTATGTAGTTTAATAGCTCTTTAATACTCGCATTAGAGGCAGCTACAGAACGGCGAACTTGACGGAATGCTTTACGAGAAAACTTTTGGAATACCCAAATGATTGCGCCCATTATTGGTAATAAAATCGTCATGATAATTGCTAAAGGTACATTAATAGCATACATGAATCCTAAAATACCGATGATCATTAATCCGCTACTCGCTAAATTTAGTAATACATCTGTATATAAGGTACGCAATGACTCTACATCATTTGTGATACGAGTTACCCAATTACCAATGGGTAATTTATAAAACTCATCATGGGACTTATGAAGTATCTTTTGAAATATAATGGCACGTATATTATAAATAATTTTTTGTCCAAAGCTTTTCAAAAAATAATTTTCTACAAATATACATAACACACTACCAATAATAGTAAGACCATATATTACAGCATAATATTCGATAACATTAATATCATTAGTAGCAAAGCCAAGATTAATAACTTGCTTAGTTAAATAAGGTCTTAAAAGTAAAAGTACTAAATTACCAGCTAGCGCAATGGTAGCTAATAATAAAATCCCCAAATAAGGCTTAATATACGCAGTTATATAGGAGAATAGAGCCCAATCATTTCTAACGTTATGCTTATTCATTATGACTCTCTCCTTTCTGCGCTTCATAGAGGGTTTTATATAATCCATTTCTAGTTAACAATTCTTCATGTGTACCCTCTTCAACTATATGCCCTTCATCAAAGACAATAATTTTATCAGCTTTTTCAATGACCTCTAATCGTTGTGAAATACATAATATAGTTTGTGTTTTTACCGTATGTAATGTCTCTAAAATAGTATT
The DNA here is from genome assembly GCA_900549845.1 of uncultured Veillonella sp. Classification (GTDB taxonomy): domain Bacteria; phylum Bacillota; class Negativicutes; order Veillonellales; family Veillonellaceae; genus Veillonella. The sequence goes on from URPT01000085.1 coordinate 1,641, forward strand.
TACTGTTACTGCATCTAAAGCTGAGAAACAATCGTCTAATAATAAATATGGTGCATTTTTGTAAAATCCTCGAGCCATATTAATACGTTGCTTTTGACCACCAGATAAGTCATGTCCTTCTTCTGCAAGAGTATGTAAGTCATTATCTAATAGATTTCCTAAATCTCTATATAGGTCGGCTTTTTTAGCAGCCACCTCTACAGATTCATGCATAGGTAAATTTTTACCAAATTTAATATTATCTTCAATAGTAGTACTCAACAAGTAAGACTGAGTTGGTACATAAGCTATTGAATTTCGAAGCTTAGATAAAGGTATGTCTGAAATATCTTGGTTCCCAAAATAAATAGCTTTAGCTGGGCTTTGTTGTAAACCAATAAGTAATTTAAAGAGCGTACTCTTACCAGAACCAGGTTTACCCACAATGCCAATGAAAGTTCCTTTTGGAATTGTTGTACATACTTGAGACAATGCATGACCTTTAGAATTTTCATAATTGAAATCTAAATAACGAACGTGAATATCTTCAAGTGTTAATACGTCAGTAGTATCGTCAATTATCTCGATTGGTAGACGTAAGAAATCAGTAATACGATCAAGAGATGCTAATCCTTTTTGTACAATAGAAATAAGTCCACCAAAACCAATTAAAGGGCCTACAATTAACATAATAAATGAATTGATAGTTACAAACTCACCTATAGTCATTTTGCCTTCTACAGCTAGGTGACCACAAATAAAAATGCTTATGCTAATACAAATGAACGGAGCAATTCTCGTTAATGGTGTTAATATAGCATCTAACAAGGCAACATCCATATTTTTTTTATAGTTAAGTTTGTTGATTTTTTCAAAGGCTTTTGAAATGATGCTTTCACGATTAAAGGCGCGAATAACATCCATTCCCTGAAATAGTTCTTGCCCAAACTCTGTCATATCACTATAAGTAGCTTGAGCGCTACGCTGTTTAGCACGTAATTTACGACCTAATACAAATATGGCTACAATAATAAAAAATACAGGTGTCATAATTTTGAAAGCTAATAATCCATCTATTTTTTGTATTAGTATAATTGATCCTACAATGGAATAAAATATGATATCCACCACGATCATAACACCTAATCCTAACGCTACCCGGAGAGATGTAACATCATTTGTCATTAACGCCATGACTTTACCAGGACCATTAGTTTCATAGTACGTTGTCTTTATTTGTAGCGCCTTTCTGCACAAAATTTCACGAAAAAGATATTCCATACGACGGATAGAGCCTAATAATGTACGACGTGAAATAACTTTCAAAATCGTTATTATAATAAATAATAAAATAAAATAAATAATATAATTAACTAAGCCCTCTTTATTGTGACTTAATGTATCGATGGCATTACCAATAAATTGAGGCACAAATAAAAATGCTATATCAATAGCGATTAACATGGTTAAGCCGATGGCATATACCCAACCTTCTCGGCGAAAAAATTGCATAAATAGTTCTATAGGTTTCATAAATCCTCTCAGTCAGATTTTTATATTACAGGATTATCAATATTTAAATATACTCCTTATAGTATACACGTTTTTTTTACATATCTTAATACACCTATACGTATATAATGTAGTAAAAAAAACATTCATTCATTAAAACATTCATTCATTAAAACATTCATTCATTAATAGTAATCAATGATATAATTTTATATTCCTCAATAACACTATATCGAATTTTTTAGTTTACTTATGATAATGTAAATGTTATACTATGCATAGATACAAAACGTATCCTTGCATAAATTAGAATTAAAACTCTTAGGAGGAATACAACATGGAAAAACGTACTGGTGTAGTAACATTTGCAGGTGGCCCTATCACATTGGTTGGCCCAGAAATTAAAGTAGGTCAACAAGCTCCTGACTTCACAGTTTTAAGCAACGACTTACAAGCTAAAACATTAAAAGATTTCGAAGGTAAAGTAAAAGTTATCTCCGTTGTTCCTTCCCTTGATACAGGCGTTTGTGACGCTCAAACTCGTTGGTTCAACCAAGATGCTACAGCACTTTCTGATGATGTTGTAGTATTAACAATCTCTATGGACTTACCTTTCGCTCAAAAACGTTGGTGTGGCGCTGCTGGCGTAGATAAAGTTATTACATTATCTGACCATAAAGATGCTTCCTTCGGCGAAAACTATGGCTTCTTGATCGAAGAACTTCGTCTTTTAACTCGTGGCGTAGTAGTAATCAATAAAGAAAACAAAGTAACTTATGTTGAATACGTACCTGAAGTAACTCAAGCTGTTAACTTCGATGCTGCATTAGAAGCAATTAAAGCTGATATCTAATTCTTAGATATGCTGTTGATTATACTGTGGTGTAATCGAAAAAAGACCGTACGGTGTACGGTCTTTTTTATGTGGTATAGTATTTAAAGTTTTATTGTAGGTGAATTATAATGTGGATTCGTATTTCTAAACTATTATTAACGATAAAAAATATAGCCCTTGTAGGCGTTGGTATTTCACTTTGTATTGCCCTTATCAATACATTAATAAGTCTCGGCTATGTTACGTGGGCAAATATTCAAGGATATAGCACATACTCTTTATTAATTGAAGAATTAATTACCTTTTTCCTATACTTTGAGTTTATTGCACTCATCGTAAAATACTTTAAAAATAACTTCCACTTCCCTCTTGATTTCTTTTTGTATATTGGGATTACAGCAATTGTAAGACTTCTAATTATTGACCATGAATCTGCATTTGATAATTTAATTTGGTCCGTTGCGATTCTTGTACTCGTATGTAGTTTAGTATTAGTAGAAAAATTTATTGGACATAACGAGTAATCGCTTTAAGAACTAAATTATAAAAAGTTAATATGAATAAAAGGGCTCCTACAAATGTAGGAGCCCTTTTTGAGCAATAAAATCAATCGATATTAGAAGATATTTTTTGCATAGTTAGCATATTTAGCTTCTAATTCTTCCATTTTATCGTTCATTTCAATTTGTAATTGAGATGCTAAGTCATATTCACCGTCATTAAGTGCATCGATTAAACGAGTGAATAAAGATTTGCGATCATCGCTATCTTTAGCAAGATAGAAACGTAAATCGTTAACTTCTGCAAAACGTTTATCATCTACACTATTACGGCTATCAGTATGAATAGCTACCATATTACGAACAGTATCAAGATTACTAGGGATTAAACGATGTGCTAATACAAGTTTCCAACGTTTCAAAATAGATGCAATGAAGGAATCCATCAAGTCCTTAGCAAATGCATTACCTTGAGCCAATGTTTCAACTAATTCAGGATTGTTTTGGTAACCTTTAATATTTTCCCATACAGTAGCTGGTGCAATACCAAACATTTGATTACGTTCTTCTTGAGTGAAATCATCGAATACGTCTTTTTCTGTACGGTATGCACGGTTTGTAGCAAGGTATTCAGCTGGTTCACCAACTTCTTTAGAAAGTTCTGCTTCCAATTGAGCTTGTGTTTTACCAGATGTAATAGCATATTTCATACCATCAAATGCAGAGATGAAAATCAATGCCAATGCAGTGTATGTATTTGTATAAGGGTTTGGAGAACGCAATTCATAACGTGTTGCCATAGGATTATCGATATCGCGAATCAAACCACAAAGGATTGTACGGTTACGGCTAGGTTCAGAAGGATCAGTACCTAAAGATGTAACGATACATACTGGCGCTTCGAAACCAGGTTTTAAACGATTTAAGGAATCTGTTGTGGAGCTGATGAATGGATTGATTGCTTCATAGTGTTTCAATAGACCCATGATAGCACCAATACCTAAGGAGCTAGCAGATTCTTTACGCATATCTTCTGGGCTGAACAAGTTAACAAGTTTACCAGATTTCAATTTAGCCATAACACCAAAGTGTGTATGTTCGCCAGAACCAGCTACACCAATAATAGGTTTAGCATTGAATGTTACATCAAGACCATTTTCACGGAATACTTCACGAACGATAATACGAGCTTGTAATTCATTATCTGCTGTTTGTAATGGGTTACCAGAGAATTTCCAGTCGATTTCCAATTGTTCTAATACAACTGCTTCATGACCATCTTCATCAAGTTTAGCTTTAACGCCACCTACTTCTTTATGGCCCATTTCTGCTTCCATACCATATTGATCAAGACGTTCTACCGCTTGTTCTAATGCAGTACGAACTGTACCATGAGTACGTTGCCAGTATTGTTCTTGTAATTTTTGGGATACGGATAATTCTTTTTTAGTAACTGTTCTAGATGGAGTTTTTACCCAGAATTCCAATTCAGTAGCAGATGTGAAGATAATATCTACAACGTCATCAGCTTTCACATGAGTCATACCAGGAAGACCATGTTCTTTAATCAAAGATAATAATTCTGCACGAACATAGTCACAGCTATTTTTTAAGATAGAACGAGAATCAACATAACGATAGTTATGCATCAAGAATGCAGGAATACGAAGTGTACCAGTTGGCAAACCTGTTGCTTCATCGATATTTTCATAGTTATAATCAACAAACCAGTTTACACTTGGGTCGCCCCACATATCTACACGTGCATTATTCAAAGTGGCAATATTTGTAAGTACTACAGAGGAACCGTCAGTTTGTACTGCACGACCTTCAAAGAATGCTTCATAATCATCAAAGAATGCAGACATAGGAATTTTTTCGTCTGTATCATTACCTGCTAAATCGATACCTACAAGAGATACGAATTTAATTTCTGGATGTTGTTCTAATAATGCGAGAACGCCTTCCTTACCATATTGACCAGCTGGAATATAATACAATAAATCTTTAGTATTTGTCATAATGGTTCCTCCTAAAAATAAAAAGACTCCAACAAATAGATATATATTTCTATATATCTAAAGTGGAGTCTTCGTTGACCAATTATTTTGTTGAATTCATAATATCATATAGTGAAAATACATGTCAATAACTTTCTATAGAATTTCATAATTCTCTTAACTATGTGGTTAAGAGTTCAATTTTAATGTATCGAAAATACTGACTATATGAAATGTTTACTTCTATATTTATAATTGATTATCCAAGTAATTCTTTAACGATATTATTAACTACTTTACCATCTGCACGGCCTTTAGTTTTTGGCATTACATGTTTCATAACATTACCCATGTTTACAGCATCGCCACAAGCTGCAATAGCTTCTTTTACAACAGTGCGGATTTCATCTTCACTCATTTGAGCTGGTAAATATTTTTGAAGCACAGCCATCTCTTCTTTTACATGAGCGATCAAATCTTCACGGCCAGCTTTTTCAAACTCAGTTAAAGAATCTTGACGAGTTTTCATTTCTTTTGCCAAAATACCAAGAATACCATTATCATCAAGTTCTACTTTGTCATTGATTTCTGTATTTTTAATAGCACTATTAACCATGCGAATAACAGAAAGAGCAGTTTTACCTTCTTCGCGTGCTTTCATAGCCGCTTTCATATCTTCTTTTAATTGATCTTTTAAGCTCATTGTATCCTCCTGATCTATTTTAATTAGTAATAATCTACATCATACTATTATAAAGGTTAATCTTCAC
>URPT01000086.1 GCA_900549845.1 uncultured Veillonella sp.
TATATTCCCATAAACGGCAGATAAAGCTGGATTCCTACTACAATAAAGGGAAGATGTGCATGAATAAAAGCATCTCTGTGATAACAATCCATCTTATCAAAAACAAACACAACCGGCAGTGATTCCTCCATCTGAATTCGCCGGATCTGCTTTTTAAGCGAACCAATCTGATTCAGCTTTTTCTTCGGGCTGAGAAAAATACAGCGAATATCATCAAGCTCCGCAAGTCGCATATCGTAGCGCTCTGTAATATAAAACGGCAGTTCCAGTTCACCTTTCCAGTGATGAAACTGCACCGATATTCCCAGTATTTTTTCTATATAGCTTTTTATTTGTTCATTCATTTTCTTATTAGTGAAGTCTCCTTTATATCCTTTAAAATCAATATATAACATTATTTTTCATTTTTATCATATGTTATGTTATAACATAATTATTATGTTAAATAAAGTATTTTCAGTAATCTTCTAAACTTTCAATAAAAAAACGTTTAGAATTACATCAAAGGATGATAAGACAAAAAAATCCCCGGGGCTCTGCTTCTCCCCAGGGAAATACGTTTTAAAATCAGTTCTTAAAGCTATGGATTGGTGCCGGAATACGTCCGCCACGTTCTACAAATGCATTACAGGAGAACTGATTCACTGGCATGATCGGTGCATATCCCAGCAATCCGCCAAACTCTACTGTCTCGCCTACTCCCTTACCAATTACAGGAATCAGTCTGACAGCTGTTGTCTTCTGATTGATCATACCGATTGCAGATTCATCTGCAATAATTCCTGCAATAGTAGATGCTTTTGTGTCACCCGGTATAGCAATCATGTCAAGTCCTACAGAGCAGACACAAGTCATAGCTTCCAGTTTTTCCAGTGTCAGCGCACCAAGATTTACCGAATCAATCATTCCCTGGTCTTCACTGACCGGAATAAATGCACCGCTTAAACCTCCAACTGCCTGTGCCGCCATAACACCGCCTTTTTTAACCTGATCGTTCAAAAGCGCAAGTGCTGCAGTTGTTCCTGGTGCTCCTACTCTTTCAAGCCCGATTTCTTCAAGGATCTCTGCTACGCTGTCGCCAATTGCCGGTGTCGGTGCAAGAGAGAGATCAACAATTCCAAACGGTACACCCAGACGTTTAGATGCTTCCTGTGCTACCAGCTGACCTACACGGGTAACTTTAAATGCAGTACGTTTAATCATTTCGCATAAAGTCTGGAAATCAGCACCACGTACGGATTCCAAAGCTGTTTTTACAACTCCCGGACCACTTACGCCTACATTAATGATGCAGTCAGCTTCTGTAACTCCATGGAAAGCACCAGCCATAAACGGGTTATCATCTGGCGCATTACAGAACACAACAAGTTTCGCACATCCAAGGGAATCCTGTTCTTTGGATGCCTCTGCAGTTTCCAGGACAATCTCACCCATCAGTTTCACCGCATCCATATTAATACCAGTCTTGGTAGAACCAACATTTACAGAGCTGCAGACACGTTCTGTTACTGCCAGAGCCTGTGGAATGGAACGGATCAAAAGATCTTCTGCCGGAGTCATTCCCTTGCTAACAAGGGCTGAATAACCTCCAATAAAATTTACACCAATAGTCTTTGCTGCCTTATCCAAAGTCTTTGCAACAGACACAAAATCTTCTGTAGAATTTGTGAAAGAAGTTTCTAAAATTGATGGAATCGATGGTTTATTGGTTGTAGTACCTTACTACAATAAGCCAAATCAACAAGGCCAATACTTACACTTTAAAGCTATTGCAGAGGCTACTACGCTTCCAATCATGGTATACAATGTACCAAGCCGTGTAGGAACAGGGATATTCCCTACAACACTAGCGCAATTACATAGTGAATATCCACATGTATGTGCTATTAAAGAGGCAAGTGGTAATCTTATGATCGCATCTGAAATCAAACGCTTAATGCCAGGAGAAGACTTTATGGTATACAGTGGGGATGATGGACTTACATTACCAATGTTATCAGTAGGTGCTTGTGGTGTAGTCTCCGTAGTGTCCCATGTGGCTGGCAAAGATATGAATGCTATGATTCAAGCTTATGAATCAGGTCATAATCACGAAGCACTTCGTATTCATCAAAGCTTAGCGGATATTATAAAAGCTATGTTTATCACTACAAATCCTATTCCTGTTAAATATGCAGTCCGTAAAATAGGTTTACCTGCTGGCGTGTTTAATTTACCGATGTGTGATCCTAGTGCTGAAGAAGCAGCATACATTGATAAAGCTTTAGCTGAATATGTAAAATAAAATATACAGATACAAAAAACAGTAGCTATCATATGTAGCTACTGTTTTTTATATCTGTATATAGAGAGTTAAGACTAAAACATAATGTAGAAATAAGGCAAAATAAAACGGCTACAATATATTATGTAGCCGTTTTATATTAAATTCTATCACGTACAAGACCGATTACAAGGCCTTCAATATGACAGTCATCTACAATAATAGGATCAAAATCATCATTTTCAGGTTGTAAACGAATATGTCCATTTTCTTTATAAAAACGTTTTACCGTAGCTTCATCATCAATACGAGCTACAACAACATCACCATTATTAGCAGTATTTTGATGGCGTACAATAAGCATATCGCCTTCATACATACCAATGTTCATCATAGATTCGCCTTGAACGCGAAGTAAAAAGCAATCAGAATCCCCAGTTAATTGAACAGGCAATGTAAGGGTAGCCTCTAAATTTTCAACTGCAGTAATAGGCATACCAGCTTGAACAGTACCAATGAGAGGTACTTGTTTTAGACCGGCACCTAAAAATTCAAAGTTATCAGAGCTTGAAGTTTCATTACCAGCTACAGAAATAGAAGGTTTTGTATCCTCTAAAACAGTAATAGCACGGTTTTTATTAGGATCTCGTTTAATATAACCAAACTTTTCAAGAGCATTCAAATGAGATTGTACAGTAGATGTAGAACTAAGCCCTACATGTGTACAGATTTCACGAACAGTAGGACAACGATATTCATTATGTAGTGAATCTTTAATAAAATCTAATATACGGCGCTGTTTAGTATTAATATCTGTAGCAGGGCGTCTCACGATGAACCTCCAAAGTCAATGTAATGTCAATATTTATATGCGTAAAAAATAACACATGTCATGCTATATAATGAAAAAGTAAGATAATTACTAACTTACATACTTATTATAGGCAATTTTAAAAGTTTTTGCAAACATTTGTTCTAAAACTCTTGACCGAACATTCGTTCGTGTGCTATTATATGCATGTAAACAAACAAATGTTCTCAGATATTATGTTCGATGTAAATGTGAGGTATGAGATGAAAAATATATTAATGATGCTAGGAATGTGCTTAACAGTATTATTTGGTTATAATATGACAAACCCTGTAACAGATGCAAATACACATGCAGTACGCGAAGTAAAGGTACAAGCAGGCGATACAATGTGGGATATTGCAGCTCGCACAGCTCATAAAGATATGGATGTTCGTGAAATGGTATATGCCATGAAAGAACTTAATAACATCAGTGATTCTGGTACACTTGTACCTGGTACAGTTTTAAAGGTACCAGCACATAAAACTGATAGTCCAGTTAGAGCTTTGGACTATGTGGCTCAAAACTAAATATATATGGGTGTAACCCACACGAAAAAGCAGCTACTCAATAGAGATAGCTGCTTTTTGTTGTTTCATGTATGTTATTAACCGATTTATAGTTATTATCTAAATCAAGTGATTAATAGTTGTTATCTAAATCGCTTTTCAAAGATTGTTGAAATAGGATTGTCTACAAACTTGTTCGCTTCATTAATATAACGACGAACCATATTTACGCTATGGTGGCGTGTTTGTCTCATAATATTACGTTCTTCCACACCATAAGCTGCGGCAGTCGTTGCAAAGCCATGACGCAAGCTATGGGCTCCATACATGGCAGGATCAAGACCGATAAGAGAAATATATTTCTTTACGATTTCGGCAATCATCTTATCTGATATAGCTGTTTTACGTAACGACATATTTTTAGTAAAACCTCTAAATACAGGACCATCTGTTATACCAGATGCACGTAACCATTGCTGTAAGGCGCGAACTGCGTCTAAAGGAGAACCAGATAGATGCGGAATCGCCACTACAGCACCTTGACCTTCTTGGTCAGCTTTAGATGATGGTACAAAGATCTCAACACCTTGTGGAGAGAATTGAAGATGTTCTACTGTAATAGCCGCAATTTCGCTACGCCGAAAAGCACCCATAAATCCGATTAAAAGAATAGCTTTATCACGTAATAGTTGTAATTCCGGTACATCTAGCTTGGTCATACAATCTAAAATATCTTCAATATCCTCTAATAGGACTGGTGTCTTACCTTGTTGGAATGTACCTTTTAAACGTCTAATGCCCCGTAACGCTTGTTTTACGATAGGTGCCATACATGGATTATCCCGATGGCCGGAGGCGTTATAATTCTCCGATATAGCGCTGATACGACGAGAAATCGTATTTGCCTTAGCATAATCAGCAAGATCATTAATATAGTTAACTATGGTTTCTGGTGTAGCCGGAAAATAAGATACCTTTTGATAGGTACACCAATCTACGAAATCATCCCAATCCGATTCGTAAGCATCCACAGTATTTTCAGCCTTAGATAGTAATATACTTTGCTTGGCTTTCATAGACAACTTTGTACTATTCATAAGCGCATCGTTATTGCGCAAATAGAAATGTTTTTGTTGTTCCTTAGACTCTGACATAATTCACCCTTACCCCTAAAAATATCAATATAATTGTACCATAGAATAGGTACTTATATGCTATAATTAGAGAATATAATGACTAATTTGGGAGAGTTTATAATACAATGAGTAAAAAATATATAATATTAGGGACTATGCTTGTCCTGCTGAGTACGAGCGGCTGCTCATACATCCCAACAGAAAATACATCGTATGGTGTATTTTACAATGATACAGATCTATCTAATACACCAAAGGGTGAATTACAAGATCGAATACAAGAACTAAATAGTAAAATACCACAACAGACTATATCCATTGATATGGGGAATAATAAAAAACAACAGGCTACGTATCATGATTTAGGTATTCAAGTAGATACTGAGGCTGTAGTAAAAGCTATTTCTACATATGGGTATGAAGATGATTGGTGGACCTTGCTTTCACATAGATTTAATGCCTTATATTATGGACAACATTTTCAACCTCAATATAAGCTAGACGAGGTAAAAAGCAAAACTTACCTTACAGAACTTGCCAAATCAATTGATACGCCAGGACATGATGCATATCTAACTATTGAGAATGGTCAAGTTGTATTCCATCCTGCTAAAGAAGGTAAACGCATTGATATTGATGCAACCTTACAAAACCTTAAGGATCAATTACAATCTGGAGAAAGCATCACATCTCTATCTATGGTATTTACCACAAAAAATACTATTAAGGTTACTGATTCTGATTTAAAACCATTAAATACCGTTCTAGCATCCTTTAGTACAGATTTTGATCCAAATAATGAAAGCAGAACACATAACATTCAACTCGCATCTGATAAAATCAATGGTACGTTGATTAAGCCTGGTTCAGTATTCTCCTTTAACGATGTTGTAGGCGAGCGTACTGCTGAGGCTGGCTATGATGATGCACCGGTAATGATTGATGGCAAATTGGTTCCAGGTATTGGTGGTGGCATTTGCCAAGTTAGTTCTACCATCTTTAATACAGCCTTATTATCTGGCATGAATATTGTAGAACGTACACCTCACTTTGAACCTGTTGGATATATTCAAGCTGGTCGTGATGCTACAGTAGCATGGGGCTATTTAGACTTTAAGTTTAGAAATCCATACCAGCAATCCATTTATATTCTCAGTGTGATGAATCATGGTACACTAACCATCTATATTATAGGTACTGCTCAAGACAAGCCTAAAAATGTATCTATTTCAGTTGGTGATCGTAGTGAAATACCAAATAAGACAATTACACGCGTAGATTCATCTTTAAAAGAAAAAGAAGTACAAGAGGGGCATGTAGGCTTAACAATGAATACGTATAGAACCATAACATATGGTAATTGGGTTACACAAACTGATTCCTTTGAATCTGTATATGACCCAGTAGATACGATCATAACAATGCCACCTGAAGGTTCAACTAAAAAATCAGATAAAAAGAAACCATAATTAAAGATTTTATTAAATATAGCCTAAACTATTGACCATGAGGTATAAATAGTTTAGGCTATTATTTGGATGTAATTGAGAAACCAATATATACATATTACAAAGTATATGGAAATCCAATACAGAATATTGAGGATATAATTTCCCCTCAATCATTCTCAATAATTATCATTTAGTAAAATAGAAGAGGAAACTATGGACACAATCTTACAATTTGATCACTCCTTGATCTTCTATGTACATGACCATCTTGTATATAGTTTTTTAACACCAATTATGGCATTTATTTCAAAAATTACTGGCAGCGGTGCCTTATGGATTGTCATTGCCTTATTATTGATGTTACAGAAAAAATATCGTGTATTAGGCGTTGCGATAATAATTGCATTAGGATTTGTATTTATCATCGGTGACCAAGGTTTAAAACCACATGTAGCTCGATTAAGACCATTTGTAGATTTTCCTAATGTAACAGTACCATTAGAGTCTGCATTACCAAAAGCAAATAGTTATTCATTCCCGTCAGGCCATAGTTTTGGTTCATTTGCATCAGCCATGACCATTTACCTAGGCTTGAGTCAAATAGCGCCTCAGAAGCGATATTTAGGGATTTTAGCATTGGTATTATCAGTAGTAGTAGCATTTTCTAGAGTATATCTATTTGTACATTATCCAACAGATGTATTAACAGGCTTAGTATTGGGCATTATCGTAGGCTTCATTGCATGGAAGCTTGCAAGAATCGGTTGGAACTGGTGGACTAACCGTCATAATGATGTAGAATACGAACCATACACATTTAAACGCAAATAAGCTTAATAAGCTAAAAAACTACATAACATAAGGGATTGGGTCATATAGGCCCAATTTTCTTTATATAATTACTTCCGATAATATATCGTTATCGGAAGTAATAGACATTAGGTTTATCTATTAGTTCCTCTAAACGATTG
>URPT01000087.1 GCA_900549845.1 uncultured Veillonella sp.
CGTTGAGCTGTTCTTTAGCCGCATCTAGATTTGATTTACAAACCTTCACCTGCTCATCGTATTCTTTAATTTCAGTCTCTAATGATTCTATCTGTTTATACCATGCATCAAGATCTGTAGTTGGCAATATCTTAGATAACCCATCTATCTTAGCCTGTACAGAGCTAATCTGAACCGCTACATCATGCAAATTATTAAGCAATTCATTATGACCGATTTCCAACTTTGACAATGTACCTTTAGCCTCAACCAAGTCATGCTCATTTTTAGTTATAATTTCGGTCAACTGTTCAGTGTCTCTACGTAAAGCTGTAAGCTGCTCCATTTGAGACGCCAAGCCTTGTTGAATTGAATCAAATGCATCTTCTGAAAAATTATCAATGGATGATTTGAGTTTAGAAACTTGGTCTTTAACTTGCTCATCTAGCTCATGCAGACGAACAGATAACGTTTCTTTCTGACCAATTTCGCTAGCCTGCTTTTGTAACACCCCATCACGCACTGCGCGAGCCGCTTCTATTTCCTCTTTTGTAGGATATAACTCAGGCTTAGATGCTAACTGTGGATGCTCTGTAGAGCCACATACAGGACATGGCTCATTATCTACTACTAAATGGACGAGTTCAAAAGCTCGTCCCTCTGCCATCAAATGTTCTAAACGTTCAAGCTGTATCTTTGAGTTATTTACTGTTTTATCTAGAGTTGCTAACGACCTCTCTTTAGCATCGATATCGTTTTGAACCTTATCTTTCTCTACCAACAATTCAGAATATCGTTGCAAATACCCCAACTGTTCTTGGATATGAGAAATAGATTCTAACGCTTTACTATTAGCTTGAAACTGTTTTCTCGCTTCAACTAACGTAGCCTCTAAATCAGCAACTAGCTTGTGCTGTACCTGCAACTTAGCTTCACTTTTCTCGCGGTCTTGTGTTTCTAACTGGCTATTTAATGTGCTCAATTCCTTATTTAGCACTACCAACTCATTAAACTGTTCGGCCTGCTGTTGTAATTGAGCCAACGTAGTCCGCTTAGCTTGCATAGTTTCAGCTTGAGATTCTAACGTTTCATAAACCTCTGTACATTTAGACTCATGTTGAGTTGCGGCCTCTACACTTTTTTTTGCATCTGAAAGTGCCGTTTTCAAGGTTTTTAATACAGCCTGTTTATCACCAAGTTGTTTATACAATTCATAGCTTGGTGTTAACCCGGTGAGGAACTGAACCTTTTCATTTAAACTAGACCGCTCCTTTTCTCTTTCTTTTACCAAGTCTAATTTGTTCGTAGCCTCAATAAGAGATTGTTGTACCTGATTATATAAGGCCCACTCATTGCGCAATGTATTGAACTGGTCCACTACATCTACAGCTTTATCACGTTCAACAACAAGCGTATCACGATGAGGTTCTCTATCTTTCAAAAGTTCTCGTACATGCTCAATAGTTAGTACAGGGATTTCTTCATCATGCGGAATGGATTGCAGTAATGCAGATTGTTTTGTTATATTTTCTTCAATACCGGATTTTGCTTCATCATAAGCAGATTTTAGGGCATCCTGTAATCTTCGATATAACTCAGTTCTAAAGAGTGTATGTAATAACTCCTCCCGTTCACTAGTGGAGGCAACTAGTAATTTTCGAAACTCCCCTTGTGGCAATAATACGACTTGTAAGAATTGATCTTTACGAAAACCTATGATTTGTTGAATCGTATCCCGAATAGCAGCGGCAGAGGTAGCGATAACTTTCCACTCGCCATCTTTCATTTCATATACAGTAGCACTAGCATTCTGCTCACGCATACCTGTACCACGTTTTTTAGCTACCAATTGTTTTGGCAATCTTTCAACACGATACTGAGCCTCACCGATAGCAAAGGAAAAGTCAACACGGGTCATACGTTCAGGTTCTGCAAAATCACTGCGGATAGCATCTGTTTTTCGCACTTCTCCACTAGGTTCGCCATATAAGGCATACACCATCGCATCTAGTATGGATGTTTTCCCCGCTCCTGTAGGACCAGAGATGAGGAACATGGAATGGTTTTGGAGCTCATTAAAGTCCAAGGTAACCGAATCGCGGTACGGACCAAAGGCTTCTATAGTTAAAGATATAGGCTTCATTTAGTCCTCCTTTAGAATTCGATCCCATACAGAGTTAATGTATTGTTGCTCACGCTCTGTTAACGGTTCTTTCCACACGCTTTCAGCAAACTGATTAAATAATTCGCGCTCGTTTAACTCTTTAAAGACTGCATCTCCCATGTCAGCTATAGGTGCTGCCAAGCGACCTACTAAATCAATAGTCATGCATCGATGATAGACTTGGCGCAACTTAGCCATCCCATCCATAATAGGCATCGTATCGAGCAATCGGGCCTGCACATAATCCTCTTTATGCTTATCCTGTAATTCCTTATTGTTTAGCAAATCTTCAAAATAGCCTTCCAATATTACAACGTCACGCTTCGCCTCTACAGGAATGGTGCTAATATCTACGTTACCTTTTACATTCATATCAATGATAGTAAAAGACTTCTTCTGCGTATGCTCATCAAAGGAATATTTTAAAGGCGATCCGCTATAACGAATATAGTCTGCCCCCATTCGTTGAGGCCCATGCAAATGGCCAAGGGCTGTATAGTGAAAGTCTTTAAAGACTTGTGGACTTACTTGTTCACTACCACCGATAGACAAGGTACGTTCAGAGCCACCTACATCACCGCCCATTACAAAGGCATGACTAATAGCAATGCTGCGCAACCCCTTTGGCACTTGATTGCGTAAATGGTTGCTCCAAGCCTGATACATTTGGTCATAGTTGTGTAGATTTAGACCAATTTCATTATTTGAGCCTAAATTTCGTGCGACTTCGTCAGTTATTTCGGTATCAGCAGAACATGTATCTGCCATGTCACTACTAGCAAATAAAGAGTCTTCAACAACATCTACAGATGCTTTTTTAGATTTAGAACCCTTAGTTTTTGTTTTGGCCTTCGCCGCTTGTATTTCTACATTTTCTATATTTTGAATAGTCTCTAAGGAGATATTAGTAGAGCCAAAGCCTAATGCATCCCCAATGCGACGAGGCTCGCTAAATGGCATAGGGCAAATGGCCACTTTACCATCAGCACCTTCAAATTCAAAGGGTTGTAATGCATGATGAGGGGATCCCCAAATATGGATGCCAGAACGACTTAACATAGAGCGGCCCACCTCAAGTCGTTCAGCTCCGTCATGATTACCACTTACCACGAAGAGTGGTACCTTATAATCCATAGCGAGACGGGTAATGATAGAATCCCATAACTCAACGGCTTCAATAGGAGGTACCGCTCTATCAAATACGTCCCCGGCTAACAATATGCCGTCGATTTTTTCATCTTTCAAAATAGAAAAGAACTGATTCTCTAACACATGAGCTTGGTCATCTGTTAAATACTGACCATAAAAAATACGTCCTAAATGCCAATCAGCAGTATGTAAAAAACGCATTTTATCCCCCTTTCCAGCTCTCCCTATACCTTATCTAAATGTATTTATATAAATAATTATATAACTAAGACTGCGTTTTAGCTTAATTATTGATTCTCTACAATAGAGCGCAACATAGCAATTTCTTTTGCATAACCATCTAATTCGTTTGGCGTTTCTAAATAGAACGGCAAGTTCGTCAATTTAGGATGTGTCACAATACGAGCAATGGCGTCGATACCAATGTGACCTTCACCAATTTTTTCGTGCCGATCTTTATGAGCGCCCATAGGGTTTTTAGAGTCATTCAAGTGAATGGCTTTTAAACGGTCTAAGCCTACAATACGGTCAAACTCATCAATAACACCATCAAGATTATTGACGATATCATAACCACCTTCGTGAATATGGCATGTATCAACACATACGCCCATGTATTCTTTTAATTTTACACCGTCGATGATGCGAGCAATTTCTTCAAAGCGGGAACCAATTTCTGTACCCTTACCAGCCATGACTTCTAAGAGAACTGTTGTTTTCATTCCAGGGAATAAGATTTCATTCAAACATTCTACGATATATTCGATGCCTTGATCTACACCTTGCTTTACATGGCTACCAGGGTGAAAGTTATACATTTGGCCTGGTAAATATTCCATACGCTCTAGGTCTTCTGTCATAGCTTGTTTTGCAAAAGTGCGCAAATCTTCTTTTGCTGCACATGGATTATACGTGTAAGGTGCATGAGCTAATAAGGTGCCAAAGTTATGTTCTTTCATATACGCACTCAAGCTATTCATATCCTCTACATCGAGGGCACGCATACTACCACCACGAGGATTGCGCGTGAAGTATTGGAATGTATTACCCCCAATTTTTGTAGCTTCTTTCCCCATGTTTAAATAACCTTTGCTAATTGATAAATGACTGCCGATGACAAACATAATACTCCTTTATATTTATATAATTCTAAAATTCTAAAATACTCAATTCTAATATCTACTCTATTACGCTTACATCTATTCCAAAAGCCTAATGAATAGAAGACATATATAACTAATATAACCCCTACCGTGAAGGAGCCCTTCGCGACAGGGGTTATGTATTAATGACTTTCTTTTTTAGCACACTCAGGGCATACACCTTCAAAGGTAATATGTTGACCTGTGATTTGATACTCGCTACCTTGATCAGCAATTGTTTTGATAGCTTGTAAATCAATGCCCATCATATCCTCTACCTTGTTGCAACGGATGCAACGGATATGGGAATGAGCTTGTGTGTCCCAATCGTAATGAGCGCGCTCATCACCAACTTCTAAAATTTTTACAAGACCGATTTTTTCAAAAATCTCCATTGTCTTGTACACAGTTGCCAAGCTCATGCTTGGATGTTCTGGACGCAACGTATGATACAACATTTCTGCTGTTGGATGATCATGATGACCACGCAATGCATCATAAATCGCAATACGTTGTGGGGTCACTTTAAACCCTTGGCTACGCAGAATTTGTGCGATATCCATAATACTCTACCTTTCTCCACTTGGAAATCTATAAGGCATAGGTCATTATCGACCATTTACAAGAAATAATTATTATTTATTATATCAAAATTCTCAATACTTATCAAGATAGATAGTATTAACTATTAAGTAATAAAAAATGTGGATTGCTCGTAAGCAATCCACATTTTATTAGTCTTTAAAGTAAGGTTTGAAGCCTTCACCTTGATGACGAGGTTTTCTATCACCACGTGGACGATCAGATCTACGATCATCTCTGCGGCGGTCATCGCGACGTTCACCTCTGCGGTCATCACGGCCGCGACGAGGACGGTCATCGCGACGACGATCTCCGTCACGGCGGCGATCACCATCTCTACGACGGTCACCATCACGACGGCGGCGGTCACTACGGCCACCATCACGGCGACGGCGTACGCGTAATGGTTTTTCTTCTGTAATATTTACAGGAGTCGTATCTGGTTCTTTTGTTAATAATTTAAGAGCAGCTGCCAACAGTGTTACGGAATCGGTATCATTTAACAATTCCTCTGCACTGGATTTGAATGGCGCTAATGCTTCTAAATTATCTGTCATTTCAACGAGGCTTTCAATTGCCAAACGTTGTTGACCTTCAAGAACTTCACCTAATGAAGGTGCACGACGACGTGCAATTTTACGTTTTGTTAAACGCTCGATAGCATGTAAATGCTCCATTTCACGAGGGATAACGAACGTGAAAGCTTGACCAGCTTTACCGGCACGGCCTGTACGACCTACGCGGTGCGTGTAGCTTTCAGGATCTTGAGGCATATCGTAGTTATATACGTGAGATACGCCAGAAATATCAAGACCACGAGCTGCCACATCAGTAGCCACGAGAATATCGATGGTACCTTCGCGGAATTGACGAATTACGCTGTCCCGTTTTTGTTGAGACAAATCGCCATGGATGCCTTCCGCCATGTAACCACGTTTCTTAAGACCTTCAGTTACTTCATCAACACGACGTTTTGTACGTGTGAAGATAATAGCAAGTTCAGGTGTTTGAATATCGAACAAGCGGCAAAGAACATCGAATTTTTGACGGTCTTGCACTTCGATATAATATTGTTCAATTAAGTCCATCGTAACTTGAGTCGGTTTCATACGAATCAATGTTGGCTCTGTCAAATATGTTTCAGCTAATTGTTGGATAGCTTTAGGCATAGTTGCGGAGAACAACAATGTTTGATGGTCTTCTGGGATAGCACCCAAGATTTTATTGATATCATCAACAAAGCCCATGTTTAACATTTCGTCGGCTTCGTCCAATACCACAACTTTCACATGGTCAAAGTGGATAGAACCACGATCCATATGGTCCATCAATCGGCCTGGAGTGGCAACGATGATTTGTGGATTTTTTTTCAAGGCACGGAACTGACGATTAATATCTTGACCACCATAGATAGGTAGTGCTGTGATATTCGTGTATTGAGCCATTTTATTAAGCTCTTCAGCTACTTGGATAGCTAATTCTCGTGTAGGGGATAAAATAACTACTTGAACGTGACGCTCATTCCCGTCTACGCGTTCCAATACAGGCAAGCCAAATGCTGCTGTCTTACCAGTACCTGTTTGAGCTTGACCGATCATGTCTTTACCGCTCATGGCTACTGGGATAGCTTCCTGTTGAATTGGCGTAGGCTCTTCAAAGCCCATATCGTTTAACGCTCTTAGAACAGGTTCGCTAATCATTAATTGTTCAAATTTTTCTAACATCTAAATGTGTTTCCTCCTATCGCGCACGAATTATGCGCGTTAAAATAGTATATCATATTTCGAAGGTGAGCGCTATAAGAGTAATTGCCAATCTAAACTAAATAGACTTTCTTCTCTCTCTTAACTGTTCTATTAAAACAATTCCACCTGATACACAAAGGAAAACAAGGTATGATAAATGAATAGGCGTATACAAGCATTCAACAAGAACAACCCATAGAAGTAATAATAATTTAGAAATCCATTTTGTTGTTATTCTATCGGCTATCATAAATATAGATAAATTGATAATTATTTTAATGATTATCGCAGCAATAATAACGATTGACGTAAATTCTTCTCTATAATCTGTCAGTTCATATAAGGGATATAATAAATAACTCAAAAGAGCGCTAAGTAT
>URPT01000088.1 GCA_900549845.1 uncultured Veillonella sp.
CCATATTGAGAGCTGCTGGGCGTTTAGGAAGGCCTGGCATAACCATTACATCACCTGTACGGCATACGATAAAGCCGGCCCCATTGGCAACGCGAATATCGGATACAGTAATAGTAAAGCCCTTTGGTGCACCGAGCAACGCAGGATTATCAGACAAGGAATATTGTGTTTTCGCCATACATACAGGCAAACGATCCAGTCCCCAATCTGCTAATTGTTTAATTTGCTTTTTGGCTTTGTCCGTAAAGATAACACCATCGCCACCATAAATAGTTTTAACGATTTTATTAACTTTGTCCTCTAAACTATCTTCTAACTCATATACGAATTTAGGTGTTGGCTTAGGGCCTTCAAGTAACTCTACAACTTTTTTCGCCATATCAGTGCCGCCTTCGCCGCCCTTTTCCCAACATTCATTAAGCTCTACAGGCACGCCAAACTCATCACATAGGCGAGTCAACTCAGCAATTTCTGCATCTGTATCGCTAGCAAATTTATTGATTGCCACTAATACAGGCACATTGAAATAACGCATGTTTTCAATTGCTTTTTGTAAGTTGCTGAAACCTTTAGTTACGGCTTCAACATTTTCTGTATTCAACTCTTGTTTTGGTACACCACCATGCATTTTAAGAGCTCGTAATGTAGCTACGATAACGATTGTATCAGGGAAAATATCGCCGTAACGACATTTAATGTCCAGGAACTTTTCAGCACCTAAATCAGCACCGAAGCCTGCTTCTGTAACTACGATATCACCTAATTTAAGACCTAATTTTGTAGCTACGATGGAATTACAACCATGAGCAATGTTTGCAAATGGACCACCGTGAACGATGGCTGGCGTATGTTCTAATGTTTGCACTAGATTTGGTTTGATAGCATCTTTCATAAGAAGGGCCATCGCACCTTGGCAACCAAGTTGATGAACATAAACAGGCTCACCTGCTAAATTACAACCGATTACAATGCGACCAAAACGTTCTTTCAAATCTTCTAAATCTTTAGCTAAGCAAAGAATAGCCATAATTTCAGAAGCAACAGTAATCATGAAGTGATCTTCGCGAGGGAAACCACATACTTTACCGCCAAGAGCAACTGTTACATTACGAAGTGCACGGTCATTCATATCTAGAACGCGTGTCCAAGACAGCTGACGTAAATCAATTTGTAACTCATTGCCTTGATGGATATGGTTATCAATCATAGCGGACAACAAGTTATTGGCTGCTGTAATGGCATGCATATCACCAGTGAAGTGAAGATTGATATCATCCATTGGTACTACTTGAGCATAACCACCCCCTGCAGCACCACCTTTGATACCAAATACAGGGCCCAAGGATGGTTCACGCAAGGTTGCAATCGCATTTTTACCGATTTTTTGTAGGCCTTGTACGAGACCAATGCTCGTTGTGGACTTACCTTCCCCTGCTGGCGTAGGTGTAATAGCCGTAACAAGCACCAATTTACCATCTGGCTTAGCTTCTAAGCGACGAATGGCATCAAAAGAAATCTTCGCTTTATAATGACCATATTGTTCAATATCATCAGGTGTTAAACCACACTTATCGGCAATAACCTGAATTTTTTCCATTTTATTCTGTTGGGCAATCTCAATATCGCTTAACATAAAGCCTCCTCGGCGCTATGGCCACATAAACCTATATAACAACTATTAGATAGACGTATACGTTTTACAAAATATGTCTACTGTGAATGTATATTTGTACACTTACATTACTCTATTATATGTGAAAGTTGCTCTAATGTCTAATACTTATGTCTAACAAATTTAGTAATCTAACTAATATATAGCAAAACAAATACAATATATGCAGATAATCAAGAAAAGGCCCTGACGTAAATATACATCAGGGCTTTCAATATATACCGAATACTTATCTTATTAGAATGGGAATAGGATTGGAAGTAAAATAAGTGCTACGATACTTGATACAACGATAAGTGGTAAACCAGCTTTCACATAATCCATGAAGCTATAACCAGCTATATTGTATACCATAGTATTGGCAGGCATACCAATTGGTGTAGCATATGCCAAGGAGCTTGCAATTACAATGGCTGCAAGAACCGCTTTAGGATCGAAGCCAAGTTGAGACGCTAAGCTAAGACCGATAGGAACTAGTAACGCACAAGTAGCTGTATTAGACATAAAGTTTGTCATAAACACACCAAGCGCAAAGATTACTACTAACACAACAATTGGAGATGGGCTCGCCCCAAGACTATTAACGATAATGTCAGCAATCACGCTACCAGTACCAGTTTTTACCATTGCATCACCGAGAGCCATGGAACCAGCAAAGAGCATAATTGTTTTCATATCGATAGATCTAACAGCTGCTGTTTCGCTAATAACATTAGTCGCTACTAATACAAGCGCACCAATCCACGCACTTACATAGAGTTTTACACCTAATTGTTTTTCAAAAATCATAGCAACAACTGTCAAAATCAATATAATTGCAGCAGTCCATTTCTTCCAAGATGGCACATGACTATAATCATCATTACCTTCAAAAGCACCATCTGGTTGATGACTAGGAGCATCTGGCAAGAAGCGTTTTCCAACTGTAGCATAGAATATAGTACCTACGATGAGAATTGGTAAACCTACTAGACCATAATCGAAGAAATTAAAGGAGCCTAAGCCTGCTTGTTGTAATCCGGCTTGAGCAATCATATTACCTGGAGCGCCGATAAGGGAGATATTCCCCCCCATGGCTGCTGCAAATACGAGAGGCATCAATAACTTAGTTTGTTTAAAACCACTCTTTTTACAAATACCGATAATTACAGGAATCAGTACAGCAGCTGTACCCGTATTAGATAAGAAACCAGATAAAATACCTGTAATCATCATAACAGCAACAAGCAAAGATGTTTCAGTTTTAGCAAACTTATGAACTACATTACCTACACCTACAGCAACACCTGTTGCAAAGAAAGCTTCACCAATAACAAACATACCCATAAATAGTAAGACGTTTGGATCTACAAAACCGGCAAATGCTTCTTTAGCAGATAATACCCCACTTAAGTGCAAACCTACTGCTACAACCATAGCGGTAATAGACAACGGGATTTTCTCCCACGCAAACATGACGATGGCAAATACCAAAAAGCCAAGAGTTATCATTACACTCGTATCCATATATACCTCCTAATACGTGTAATATACCTAAAAAAGGGTACAAAAAAGGAGGATTGTACAAAATCCGTATAATCCTCCTATTTAGTTACATTTCACAATGCAATTATTTAATGAAGCCTACGTGTTTATAGAGCTCTTCTAACACCTCTTCTTTTTTCGCATTGTATTCTACTTTTTTATTTTCAAAATAGTTATTGCCTTCTGCATCAATAGATACGATAAGTGGACCAAATTCTTTAACCTTAAAAGTCCACAAAGTCTCACACATACCTAATTCACGCCAATTAGCAGATTCTACTTTTTCGACTTCTGTAGCAGCAAGAACTGCATTGCCTGCAGGGAATACACAGTGTAGCGCGCCAAAGTCTTTACATGCACGGGCTGTTTCAGGACCCATGCCACCTTTGCCTACAATGAGACGTACACCAGTCTTTTTAACAAAGTCATATTCGAATTTTTCCATTCGCATAGATGTAGTAGGACCTACAGATACTACTTCAAATTCATTATCGCTTATAGTTCGAATAATTGGACCTGCATGAAGTATAGCCCCATCTTTAACATCAACCGGTAAAGTTTTACCTTCTTCTACCACACGACGATGCCCCATATCACGACTAGTTGTAATATGCCCAGTCAAATAAATTACATCGCCTGGCTTAATGCCTTCTAAATCAGATTTTTGAATTGGTGTAGTTAATATTTTCTTAGCCATTATAATGTCACTCCTTTATGAGATTTAACTGTGCAATTACCATCCTTATCAAATACGAGATCGCCGCGACGATGATTCCAACAACCTACACTAACAGCACAAGAAATAACAGATGGATGACGTGTTCCATGTTCAATGTTAACACCTAATACAGTTTTATCCCCACCCATACCTTGAGGTCCAATACCAATCTTATTAATGCCATCTTCTAACAATTGTTCCATATAAGCCGCTTTTTCATTAGGTGCTTTTGAAGATACAGGGCGCATTAATGCCTTTTTAGATAATCCAGCAGCTGTATCAATAGTTGTAGCAATCCCTACACCTACCAATAGTGGAGGACATGCATTTAAGCCATAGCTTGTCATCAAATCAAGAACAAATTTAGCAACACCTTCATAACCTTCGCCTGGCATCAATGTTTTACCGGACCCTGGCAAGGAGCACCCGCCACCAGCCATGTAAGGGAAGATTTCTACATCATCGCGACCAGGAATGATATCCCAGTGAATATAAGGTGCAGTGAGGCCAATATTTTTACCAGTATTAAACTCATCAAAAGTTTCTACACAGTTCAATCGCAATGGAGCTTCTTGTGTAGCCTTATAGGTTGCTTCTCTTAGGATATCTTCTAATTCTCCTAGTAATGGATAATTAGATCCAACCTTTACCCAGAATTGTAATACACCAGTATCTTGACAAGAAGGACGATTAAGCTGAGCTGCTAAATCCATATTATGTTGCATTGTCTCATAAATAGATTTGGCCATAGGATTTTTTTCATCCTGCGCCAATTCATGAATTTTTTCTTGTACATCATCAGGCAATACCTTTGCCATATAAGAAATGAAATTAGCTATCTTATTAGTCATTTCTTGTACTTGTTGTTCCTTCGTACTCATCGCAAACCTCCAAAAAGACTTCATTATTTAAGACGTGATTATTTATGTTTTGGAACCTTAGCTCCTTTCGATGATTTCATTGTACTCTTTTTACAGGATATAACTATCCAATTTATAAGTTGATTTTTGCTTGTGAAAGCACGCTAATTTCATACAAAATCACCTATATGATTATATTTTTACCTATGTAAAATATACAATTACACCTATTCAGAAATATCAAAAAGAGCACTACTTATCAAAAGGTAGTGCTCTTTCATCATTTATTTTTATATGCTTATCAAATATACAAAATCACCTATACCTAATGATTGTATATCCCCCTAATTTTAATTTTCAAAATCATAAAATTATAAGCAATTACAAGGAATTATAACAATGAAAATTATGATTGTAATTTTTTTACAACCATCTCAAGTTGTTCTCTAACATCCTGTAACTTTTGATTGGCCTCCTCTAATCTATTTGTATTAATAGAGTCATCTTGATATGGTAAAAAACTTTGCAAAATGTCTATAATATCCTTTTCCTGGGTAGAAATAATTTCCTTCCAATCATGTAGCTTTGTCTTACGCCCCATCTCTTTTGCTTGCTTTCTATATTCAGATGGTGTTGTATGGAAATGTTTCTTGAAAGCTACATTAAAGGCTTTAATATCTGCGAAACCACAGCTACTTGCAATATGAGCTACCCCATCCTCAGAGTTAGCTAAACGAACTGTAGCCTCTCGTAATCTCAACCGTAACAAATACTCTAAAAAGGAAACTCCTAATTGGCGTTTAAAGAACTGAGATGTATAGTTCACATTATAACCGCCTATTTTAGCAATATCTTCTAACTCTATCTTCTGCTTATAGTTTTCATCAATATAGGCAATCATTTTATCAAAGGTAGCTACAGTCATATCAGCAGGCTTTGTATGTACAGGGATAGTCTTAACCGCATCAATTTCACGATATATATCACTCGTCATAGCTAAAAAGTGACTCTCCAAGCATAATTGACGATCAGTACCTTCACCATTTACCATTAATAACATCATTTGTGCGGCACGATGACGTAGTGACGTAAAGAATTTATTATCCCAATTAGTTTTATCTGAACGCAATACAAATTGGTACATGCCGAAGTTAGGATCAAAGTATTGGAAAAACTCTTTACTTACATGAATAACGAGAGCCGTTGTATCCTCCTCTAAGGCCAATGTAGCATGACCTACTTGAGGGGAAATAACAATTGTATCAAGAGGTTCCATTGTAAAAACCTCACTATTACAACTCATGTCGATTCTGCCCTTTAGTAAGATTAGGATTTCTACGCCACTGTGCCAGTTATAGTGATAGGTACTAACCTTATATATATCACTATTGAAATCTATGTGATTGTGTTTATAGGTGTAGTGAAAGTAATCCATAACAACGTAACACCCCTCATAAAATCAAACAAATACCTCTCAATTATTTACATAAAAAATGCACCTCTTATAAATCTAAGAGATGCATTCATTATGATATATATAATTAACAACGGTCAACAGTAATCTTATTTTACATGTCAATAAATTATAGTTTTATGTTTCTACTCTTTAAATTACATAACCGCTGTAATAGCTGCTGCCAAACCAAAGAAGATACCAGGTGCATTGGCTAATGCTACTGGAATATCTCTATGTTCTTTGAACAAACCATACGCTACCCATAATGTACAGTTGATCGCAGCTACAAGTGGTTGGATCCAATCGCCAGTACCTGGATGAGCTAGGTTGTGCATGATTTGTGGGAAATAAGATACATACATAGCTACAGCAGTAACAGTTGCAACTTTACCTACGTTTTCCATAAATTTAACTTGATTCATATATCCTCCAAAATTATAACTTACTAATTTTTTACTCCTGATGAAGTATATTCTACTCAGTTTGGAGAATATAACTATCCAAATTAAAAGGTAGTTTTTATAGTAAAATCCACAGAAAAATATAGATTTCTCTCGATTTATTGCATTTTTAGAGTCTATTGATATATAAATTCGCCCATAAAGCACATATAAAAAAGCACTACTTATCATGATATGTCCCCCCTTTACTGGACAACCAGTAAAGGGGGTATTTTCATGAGATATAGTTATGAA